>NZ_JBSVWS010000222.1:0-7581 GCF_054071155.1 Pseudomonas sp. SDO5532_S415
CCTTCGGGTTATGAGCCCGACGAGCTACCAGACTGCTCCATCCCGCGTCTGTGTGTCGGCATTCTACAGAGGATCGACAGGGTGTCAACCGTAAATTTCGGTAAAACCTCTTCAGGTTCAATCGCTTAGCTTGCTGGCGAATGTGCTTGTCGGCCTGAGAGGCAGGCGTGGCAAGGGTTTCAGCTCTATCAGCAGCTACCCTGTGATTGAGAAAATAAATTTATCCTGGCGCTTTCCTACAGGTTGCAAAGAACCTTCAGACTACTGGTGCTATATACAGGTGCCGGTGAGATACTGCTTATCCGACACGGCATGTCGCCATTTCTTTATCCATGAATACCGCGTTGATATGACCCAGCGAAAAATCATCCACGTCGATTGTGACTGCTTCTACGCTGCCATCGAGATGCGTGACGACCCGCGCCTGGCCGGAAAACCGCTGGCGGTAGGCGGGGCGGCGGATCGGCGTGGCGTGATTGCTACCTGCAATTATGAGGCTCGGGCTTACGGCGTGCGTTCGGCCATGTCCTCCGGGCACGCGTTGAAACTGTGTCCGGACCTGACCATCGTCAAGCCGCGTATGGATGCCTATAGAGAAGCCTCGAAGGAAATTCATACGATCTTCCGCGATTACACTGACATCATTGAGCCGCTTTCCCTCGACGAGGCTTACCTGGACGTGTCGGACAGCGCGCATTTTGGCGGCAGCGCCACACGCATCGCCCAGGACATCCGTCGGCGGGTGTCGAATCAGCTGCATATCACGGTCTCGGCGGGTGTGGCGCCGAACAAGTTTCTGGCCAAGATCGCCAGCGACTGGAAAAAGCCCAATGGCTTGTTCGTCATCACGCCGGATCAGGTCGAGGACTTTGTCAGTGGCTTGCCGGTGAGCAAGCTGCATGGGGTCGGAAAAGTGACTGCCGACAAGTTGGGCAAGCTCGGCATCCTCGATTGCGCGCAACTGCGTGAGTGGGACAAATTGGCGCTGGTGCGAGAATTCGGCAGCTTTGGCGAGCGACTCTGGAGCCTGGCCCGTGGGATCGATGATCGTCAGGTGCATAACGACAGTCGCCGGCAGTCGATCAGTGTCGAAAATACCTATGACGTCGACCTGCCGGATCTGGTGAGTTGCCTGGATAAATTGCCCGAGTTGCTGGAAACCCTGGCCGGGCGCATGGCGCGAATCGACAGCAGCTACAGGCCTGGAAAGCCTTTCGTCAAAGTGAAATTCCACGACTTCACCCAGACCACGCTGGAACAGGCCGGGGCAGGGCGGGATCTGGGCAGTTATCAGTTGTTGCTGACCCAGGCTTTCAATCGCGGCGGCAAACCGGTGCGGTTGTTGGGGGTGGGGGTGAGGCTGGAGGATTTGCGGGGCGGGTTTGAGCAGATGGAGTTATTCGAGCGGTAGCGGCAGGTTTTGATGTGGCGGTGAATTTCAGTGCCTCTTCGCGAGCAGGCTCGCTCCCACATTGGATTTGTGAACGCCAAAGAAACTGTGGGAGCGAGCCGGCTCGCGAAGCTTTTAGCTATTAATTCGGCCCCGGATCCGCCACCAGGCGCCCGGCATCCTTGGTCAGGGACTTGAGGAATTCGGTCTGCAGTTCGGGATCGTTGCGAGTCAGTTCGATCAGGCTCTGTTCCAGTTCGCTGGCTTCTTCTTCCAGACCCAGTTCCGACAGGCGTTTGACCCGGTGAACCCACTGGCTCACTTCGTCATCTTCCAGGTCGTCGTAAATCAGTCCGTGGGCTTCGAGCAGCTTGCCGCGCAAGGTGCTGCTCAATGCCAGGGTCGAGTCGGTGTGCACGTCATCCTTGCCGTCCGCGACACTGATCTGCAGCTTGCCCAGATGGTTCAGGTCATGTTCGGCGAACGGGCTATCCAACAGGTTCAGGCGCAGAACGCCGTTTTTGTCGGTGCTCAGCTCGAAGGTTTCCTTGCCGGCCTTGACCTCGACCGGACGCTCGCTCCACGGCAGGCTCGAGTATTCCGTACGCTTGTCGAGCTGGACTTCGTCGATCCCGGCCAGGTTCTGTTGCGCTCGACCGTTGGATTGCACGTTCATGAACGGATTGAGCCCGGCAAAACCATAGCTGAACCAGTCCCGGGTCACGCTATCGGGAAGGTTACCGAGGGCAAACACGTTGACCACGTTCGCGCCGACACCACCTACCACCGCCACCGCGCCCAGCGGGATCTCGTAGACCTCCCGCCAGGGTTGGTAAGGCGTGTAGCGATCGTAATGGCGCGTGACTTCGAACTCGGTGACTTCGAAAGTCTTCTGCTCGTGGATTTTCACCCGGCGTTGCGGCAGCTCAAGCACCTTGGGCTCGCCAACATCGATCTGCAGGCTGTGATCGAGCAGTTTGCGCTCGACACGTTCCTCGTGCTCGCTGCGTTGTGACATGTGATTGGCACAGCCGCTGACCAGCAGGGTGCCGCACAGGGCGGCACCACCGAGGCCTAAGGTGTTTCGCTTGAACATGACGTCTCTATCTGGTTTCAGCGGCGGATACGGGCCTGAAGGAACGGCAGTACGTCAGCAACCGGCAGCGCTTGCGGCTCGGCCTCGGTACGGCTCTTGTATTCCAGGTTGCCTTCGGCGAGACCGCGGTCACTGACCACGATGCGATGAGGAATCCCGATCAGCTCCATGTCCGCGAACTTGATGCCCGGGCTGGTTTTCTTGTCGCGGTCGTCCAGCAGCACTTCGAAGCCGGCTGCAGTCAGTTCTGCATACAGCTTGTCGGTGGCTTCGCGCACCAGGTCGGTTTCGTAGCGCAGCGGTACCAGGGCGATCTGGAACGGCGCCAGGGTGTCGCTCCAGATAATCCCTTTCTCGTCGTTGTTCTGCTCGATGGCGGCCGCGACCACGCGGGAAACGCCGATGCCATAGCAGCCCATTTCCAGGGTGACCGGCTTGCCGTTCTCGCCCAGCACTTCGCACTTCATCGCCTTGCTGTACTTGTTGCCCAGCTGGAAGATGTGTCCGACTTCGATGCCGCGCTTGATTTCCAGGGTGCCCTTGCCGTCCGGGCTAGGGTCGCCGCTGACCACGTTACGCAGGTCGGCAACGGTCGGAACCGGCAGGTCGCGCTCCCAGTTCACGCCGAAGTAGTGTTTGTCATCGATGTTGGCACCGATGCCGAAGTCGCTCATCAGTTCGACGGAACGGTCGATGATGATCGGCAGTGGCAGGTTCAGCGGGCCGAGGGAACCAGCGCCGGCGCCGATGGCGTCACGCAGTTCGGCTTCGGAAGCCATGACCAGCGGGCTGGCGACGCCAGGCTGGTTGGCGGCCTTGATTTCGTTCAGTTCGTGGTCGCCACGGATGATCAGGGCAATCAACTTGCCTTTCTCTTCGGCGTGCACCACCAGGGTCTTGATGGTCTTTTCAATCGGCAGATTGAATTTTTCCACCAGCGCGGCAATGGTCTTGGTATCAGGTGTATCGACCAGGCGCAGCTCTTCAGCCGGTGCCGGACGGGACGTTTCACGCGGCACGGCTTCGGCTTTCTCGATGTTCGCGGCGTAGTCGGAACCGTTGCTGAAGACGATGTCGTCTTCGCCGGATTCGGCCAGTACGTGGAATTCGTGGGAGCCGGCGCCGCCAATGGAGCCGTTGTCGGCTTCAACCGGACGGAATTTCAGGCCCAGGCGGGTAAACACGTTGCAGTACGCCTGGTGCATGCGGTCGTAGGTGACCTGCAGCGATGGCTGGTCAGCGTGGAACGAGTAGGCGTCCTTCATGATGAATTCGCGGCCGCGCATCAAACCGAAGCGTGGGCGGATTTCATCACGGAATTTGGTCTGGATCTGGTACAGATTGATCGGCAGCTGCTTGTAGCTGCTCAGCTCGTTGCGCATCAGATCGGTGATGACTTCTTCGTGGGTCGGGCCGGCGCAGAAATCGCGACCGTGGCGATCCTTGAAGCGCAGCAGTTCAGGGCCGTACTCTTCCCAGCGACCGGATTCCTGCCACAGCTCAGCCGGTTGAGTGCTCGGCATCAACACTTCGAGCGAGCCGGCGGCGTTCATTTCTTCGCGAACGACGGCTTCGACCTTGCGCATCACTCGCAAGCCCATCGGCAGCCAGGTGTACAGGCCCGAGGCAAGTTTGCGGATCATACCGGCGCGCAGCATCAGCTGATGGCTGATCACAACCGCGTCGGAAGGCGTTTCTTTCTGTGTGGCGAGCAAAAATTGACTGGTGCGCATGGTTGGCCGTTATCGATTGCTGATGACGAGAAATGACGGAGCATTGTACGGGCGAGATCCGCTGTCGTACAGGCGTGCGGTCGGCGGTATGGCAGCAGGGCGGCAATCTCGCCGCCCTTTGCAACGTGTCCTGCAGATATTTCCTACGATTCTTCCGCGACCTGGGTGGGCACGGGGTCAGGCGTCGGTGTCGGGCCTTCGCGGCGGTTCTCCTGGAACCAGTGCAAGGCGATCAACAGCAGCGTCGGAACACCCAGCAGGGCGGTGATCAGGAAGAAATTGTGGTAACCGAATTTCTCCACCATGACCCCGGAATAGCCGCCGATCAGGCGGGGCAGCAAGAGCATGATCGAGCTGAGCAGGGCGTATTGGGTGGCGGAGAACTTCAGGTTGGTCAGGCTCGACAGGTAAGCGACGAACGCCGAGGTCGCCAGGCCCGAGCTGAAGTTGTCCAGGGAGATGGTGACCACCAGCATCTGCAGGTTCGGCCCCATGTCGGCCAGCATCAGGAACAATATGTTAGTGCCCGCCGACGCAGCGCCACCGATGAACAGGATCGGCAGGATGCCGAAGCGCACGATCAACAGGCCGCCCATGCCGGCGCCGACCAGGGTCATGATCAAGCCGAAGATTTTGCTGACGCTGGCGATCTGGTCCTTGGTGAAGCCCTGGTCGATGTAGAACACGTTGGCCATCACGCCCATGACCGTATCGGACATCCGATAGGTCGCGATCAGTCCAAGCAGCAACAGCGCTTGCCAGCGATAACGCAGAATGAAGTCGTTGACCGGTGTCAGCACCGGTGCCAGGCCGCGACGGCCCATGGCCGACAGGCATAGGGCAGTGAGCGTGGTGTAGAGGATGGCCCGCAGGAACGCTCGGTCTTCGAGCAACAGGTCGAGCGGACTCGCACCTTCGAACAGCACGCTGGCGAAGTCGGTGTTGTAGAGTTGGGTGAACATGGCCGGTACGGAAACCAGCAGTACGATCAGCACGAACACCGAGGCCAGTTGATGCACGAAACTGTAGCGCCCGGCCTGCAATTGAGTGCGCAGTGGAACCGGTGGTTCGCGCATGAATATGCTGGTCAGGAGTGCCGGTACCATCAGGGCACCGAACAAGATGTAGGTGCCGGCCCATGCAGAATGTTTGTAGTTGAAACCGGTGGAGCCGAAACCTTCGGCAAAATACAGGGCGCCAGCCGTCGCCAGCAGCGCGGCGATCCGATAACCGGACATGTAACTGGCCGCCAGGGCCGCTTGACGAGTGTCATCGGCAATTTCCAGGCGATAGGCGTCTACGGCAATATCTTGCGTCGCCGAGGCAAAGGCGACGACCACCGCGATAGCGATCAGCCAGGACAAATGCTTTTGCGGGTCGCAGAAACCCATCCCGATCAAGCCGAGGATGACCAGTGCCTGGGACAGCACCAGCCAGGAGCGGCGTCGACCCAGCTTGCCGAGGAATGGCAGGCGCCATTGGTCGAGCAGCGGTGACCAGACCCATTTAAAGGCATAGGCCAAGCCGATCAGGCTTGCATAGCCGATGGTTTCGCGAGCAACGCCGGCTTCACGCAACCAGACCGAAAGTGTCGAGAACACCAGCATGTAGGGCAGGCCGGCGGCGAAACCCAGCAGCAACAGTACAAGCGTCGAGGGGCTGGCATAGGCAGCGAGCGCGGCGCGCCAGGTTTTACGGGGCATGGGCTGGAGTCTGCCTCAAGAAATACGGAAACAAAGCGCGCACTCTAACCGCTGTGCTCTACCGGGCGCCAGCCATGGCGCCGAATATCAACACGATTATTCAGGATACTGATGCCCTCCATGCGCAATCGTGCGCGTTGTTCGTCCCCGGATGGGCTGCCCGCGGGCAGGCTGATACGTCCGCCTGCACCGAGTACACGGTGCCAGGGTAATTTACTGTCACCGGGCAGTTGGCTCAATGTCCGTCCCACCCAGCGAGCGGCGCGGCCGAGGCCGGCGAGCTCCGCCAATTGGCCATAACTCACCACCTTGCCTTCGGGCACTTGCGCGAGGGTCAGGTACAACGCCGTGCGTCGGATTTGTGCCGCACTCTCGGTTTCAGCGGTGGGTTCGTTCACGTCCAGTGTTCCTGAAAAAGTATTCCTGAAAAATAACCCTGAAAAAATTCACAGTACCGTCTGTAGAGTAATTCGAGGATCGCGTGTTGAGAAATGAACTCATTCGAAATAGTCGTGTCAGTCCTTGCTAGGGCCTTATTCCTGCGAATAATGCCGACTTTTTTTCGCAATCTTGAGTCTGTATTTGCTTATGTTGTCCAGAACTCTGCTGTGCCTCGCTGTCGTCAGCGCTTCCTCTCCCTTGCTCGCGGATACCGTCTGGTTGAAGAACGGTGACAAGCTGAGCGGCAAGATCGTTCTTTTCGACGGTGGCAAGCTGCTGATCAAGACCGAGTACGCCGGTGACGTACCTATCGACTGGAAACAGGTCAAAACCCTGGAAAGCGATCAGCAGATGCTGGTCAAGCAGGATGCCTACACAGGGGAAAAGGCCAAGGCGCTGCACGCGGCGGATGACGGCAAGGTTACCCTGGCCAACGGCGATGGACCCAAGACCGTCGAACTGGCCAGTATCCAGCAGATCCTCAAGCCCAAGCCGGTGGTCGAGGATCTGGTGTGGAAGGGGAATATCGACGCGGCCCTGGATTACCAGCGCGCCGAGAAAGATACCGATGATTACGACATCGATTTCAAGACCACGGCGCGTCATGGTCGTTGGCGCCACATCGCGGAAGGCGAGTACAACCGCGAATACCAGGATGACGTGACCACCACGGACAACTGGCGTGGCGAATACTCCCTCGATCGCTTCCTGACGGAAAAATGGTTCTGGCAGGGTCGCCTGGTCTACAAGCGCGACAAGGTCGAAGATCTGTCCCGTCAGCGCACCGTCGGTACCGGCCCGGGTTATCAGTTCTGGGATGACGAGTTGGGCGCTTTCTCCCTCGGTTCGCTGATCAACCGCACGGATTATCAATTCGCCGATGGCAGCAAGGAGAACTTCTATTCCGTGGCGATGAAGTGGGATTACAACCGCTATCTGATTGGCAAGAAAGTGGAGTTCTTCACCAACGGCGAAGTGGGCAAGCCGCTGTCGGGCGTGGCCGAGTATGCGCTGGATGCAGAAATGGGCTTGCGCTACAAGGTGACTGATTGGGCATCGCTCAATCTCAAGGCAGAGAAGGACATCATCAGCGGCACCAACGATGCCGATCTGGACAAGACCCGATACACCGCCGGGTTTGGCGTGACCTGGTAACACGTAAAAAAGATCGCAGCCTTCGGCAGCTCCTATATGGATTGATGTACATCCTGTAGGAGC
>NZ_JBSVWS010000223.1:0-7542 GCF_054071155.1 Pseudomonas sp. SDO5532_S415
CTTCGCGAGCAGGCTCGCTCCCACAATTGGAATGCATTTCCCTGTGGGAGCGAGCCTGCTCGCGAATGAGCCAACGCGGTTTAAAGAGATAACCGCAAAGCCAACGCCGCCAACGTCGCCAACAACACCGGCACCGTCAACACAATCCCGACCTTGAAGTAATACCCCCAGCCGATCCGGATACTCTTGCGCTCCAGCACATGCAACCACAACAGCGTCGCCAGACTGCCGATCGGGGTGATTTTCGGCCCCAGGTCGCTACCGATGACGTTGGCGTAGATCATTGCCTCCTTCACCATCCCCGTCGCCTGGCTGGCATCGATGGATAACAGGCCGATCAGCACCGTCGGCAAATTGTTCATGATCGAAGACAACAGCGCCGTCAGCACCCCGGCGCCCATGGCTGCGCCCCACACGCCGTATTCGGCGAAACCGTTCAGCCACCCCGCCAGGAACCCGGTGAGCCCGGCGTTGCGCAGGCCGTAGACCACCAGGTACATGCCCAACGAGAAAATCACGATCTGCCACGGCGCTTCTTTCATCACTTTGCGCGTGGAGATCTTGTGGCCGCGGGCAGCGATGGCCAGCAACAGGGCGGCACACACTGCCGAAATCGCGCTGATCGGAATGCCCAGCGGCTCCAGCGCAAAACAACCGAGCAACAGGATGACCAGCACCGCCCAACCAGCATAGAACGTCGCTTTGTCGTGGATGGCGGACGCCGGATGCGCCAGTTGCTCAGGGTCATAATCCCTTGGAATGTCACGACGGAAAAACCACATCAGCATGGCAAGCGTCGCGGCAACGCTCACCAGGTTGACCGGGATCATCACCGCCGCGTAGCGATTGAAACCGATGTCGAAGAAGTCCGCGGAAACGATGTTCACCAGGTTCGACACCACCAGCGGCAGGCTCGCGGTATCGGCGATGAAACCGGCGCCCATGACAAACGCCAGGGTCGCCGTCGGGGAAAAACGCAACGCCAGGAGCATGGAGATCACGATGGGCGTGAGAATCAGCGCCGCACCGTCGTTGGCGAACAACGCCGAGACCAGCGCCCCGAGCAGCACCATGTAAGCGAACAACTTGCGCCCGTTGCCTCGCCCCCAGCGAGCCACATGTAACGCTGCCCAGGCAAACAGCCCGGCCTCGTCCAGCAACAGGCTGATGATGATCAGCGCGATAAAGGTGCCGGTGGCATTCCAGATGATCTGCCACACCACCGGGATGTCACCCAGGTGCACCACGCCGAAAATCAGCGCCAGCACCGCGCCGAACACCGCACTCCAGCCAACGCCGAGGCCTTTGGGTTGCCAGATCACCAGGGTAATGGTCAACAGGAAAATCAGTGACGCGACAAGCATTCAAGGCAGCCTTGGAACAAATGAGCAAACAGGATGACAGGCCGCCCAACCGACGTCACCTTCCTGAAAACAGAGCCCTGTAGGAGCGAGCTTGCTCGCGATGAACCCGAGAGCAACTCGCTTAACCAGAAAACACGCGTAATCGTTTACGACCATCGCGAGCAAGCTCGCTCCTACAGGTGCTGTTCGACCCATTTCGCGTAAGCGTCGATGAATTTTTGCAGAAACGGCCGGACCGACTCGGACGGATTGCCCGCCTCGTCGAACGCCGAGCCGGCGCCGCCCAGATAAGATTCAGGTTGCTGCATCATCGGTACATTGAGAAACACCATGGACTGGCGCAAGTGATGGTTCGCCCCAAATCCGCCAATCGCACCCGGCGAAGCACTGAATACCGCACCCGGCTTGCCGCTCCAGGCACTCTTGCCATAAGGGCGTGAACCCACGTCAATAGCGTTCTTCATCGGGGCTGGCACCGAGCGGTTGTATTCCGGGGTGACGAACAGCACTGCGTCGGATGAACTCACTTGTTGTCGGAAAGTGCTGTAGGCTGCCGGCGGTGAATCGCCGTCAATGTCCTCGTTGTAGAGCGGCAGATCGCCGATCTCGACAATATTCAGCTTCAGGTTGGCCGGCGCCAGTTCCGCCAGCGCGAGGGCAACCTTGCGGTTGATCGATGCTTTGCGCAGGCTGCCGACCACTACGGCGACGGTATAGACATTGCTCATGGAAGACTCTCGATTGTCCGTGGGAGGAGCCAGTAGTTATAGATGATCAGGCGGCGGTTCACCCAGTGAACACAGGTATATCCGCGTCCTGATTATTTTTTTTACGCAGGAAAACTTACCGTGCTCGGTGGCGGTCTACACAGCCGCAAATCAAGCGTTTTATCTCCAGAGGTTCTAAGCAGATGGCAGCAGTACTCGTCGGTCAGTTCCATGCAAGAGACGCGGAAGGCCGCATTTATTCCGTGCATGAGTTCCAGGACTCCACACCGTCGGCAGACGGCGCGCCTGTCACCACGTACAAACTGGCAATTGGCGATCGCGTCAACAAACTCGATGACAACGAGTTTCAGTTGGTGCAAACGGGCGTAACCCTGACCCGTGAACCGGAATCGATTGTCGCTTCATAACTTGGCGTTATGAGCAGAAGTCATATGCTTGGACTTGGGTTAGGATTCAGTCACTGACTCCTTCACCTGCTGAACATGGACTTCACGCATGCGTTTACGCCATATCGAAGTGATCCAGGCACTCCTGCAGACCGGTCACCTGGGCACCGCCGCCGAATGGCTGCAATTGCCGGTGACCGAGGTCGAGCGCATTTTGCGCGAGGCCGAGGATCAGTTGGGTTTCATGCTGTTCTCCAGCGTACGCGGGCGTTTGCAGGCCACCCGTGAAGCGCGGGAGTTGCAGGTGGAAATCGCCCACGTCTACGATGCGCTCGAACCCGTGCAGCGCTTGGCCAACAGCCTGCGGCAATACCTGGCCCCGCCGCTGCGCATCATCTGCACCCCGCCCCTGGCCCAGCAATTGTTGCCGCAGAGCATCGCGGCCCTGCGTCGACGCTTGCCCGACGCGCCCTGCACTCTCCTGAGCCAACCCACCCGTGACATCGTCAGAAGCCTGTTGCTGCGTGAAAGCGATCTGGGCCTGAGCCTGCATGATCCCGATCGCGCCGAGATTCATTGCCAGGTGATCGCCCAAGGCAAGCTGCAACTGCTTGCCCCCCACGGCTGGTTGCAACCGAAACAGAAGTACATCTCGCTGCAGGATCTGGCCGGGCAAGCGATGGTCGGTCTCGAAGGCCATGATCCACTCAGCCCGGCCCTGGAGCACAAGCTGCACGCCCTGCGCCCGGCGCCGGTGATTCAGACCCGGGTCCAGACGCATCAGATGATGCGCAGCATGGTCGAGGCCGGAGAAGGCCTGGCCATCGTCGACCCCTTCACGGCCCTCGGCGCCAAATCCGCCGGCCTCGACGCCTGCCCACTGGCACCCGCGGTGCCGGTCAGTGTCTACGCCCTGACCCTGAAGAACGGCGAACCCTCGCCGGCCGTTCAGGCCCTGTTGGACATCATCACGGAACAAGCCGCGGCGATGCTGGGGAGCTGATCGGGTTTTCCAGCGGGTTATCGAACATTCGATACCAGAACAGCGCCACCTCGGCAGTATTGGGGTCGATGCCCCGATAGCGCAAATGATCGATGCCGCCGATCACATAGCCGCAACGTTCATACAAGCGGCACGCGCCGAGGTTATTGTTCTGGGTTTCCAGCATGATGCCCGGCAGTTTCTTCTTGCGACTCCAGAACTGCGCCACATCCAGCAACGCCTTGGCCACGCCGTGGCGTCGCGCCGGGGCATGCACCGCCAGTTCGTCGATATGGGCGAAACCATTCCAGTTGGTACTGATCACCAGGTGCCCCACCGGCTCGTCATCGAGGAAGGCCATGAAGATTGCACTGTCGGCGGCGTCGCGAAAACTGCTGAACTCTTCAGGATCGATGCCATAACATTTGCGATAAGGCGTAATCGGTGTGACCGACCATTCTTCCACCGATCGGCCTATTTCCGGCGCACCGTAGGCAGCCACTTCAAAACTGAAATCACTGCCCCAGATGTAGGCGGCAAAGCCGTCGTCGGCGACGCGCACCGACAACCCCGGGTGATTTGGATTCATGACAGGTTGCATACTCGCAAAGGTCCTCATTCCTTGATGCAATCGACGGTGTAATGCCGTCCATTGCCCTCATCTTCGTGTTGCAAGCCGTGCACATCGGCGACGAACCCCGGAAAACTGCTGTCGAACGTGCGGGCAAACGCCAGGTAGTCGATGATCGAACGGGTCGACTCGGTAAAGCGTTCGCCGGGCATGATCAACGGAATGCCCGGCGGGTACGGCACCAGCATCACGGCGGCGATGCGCCCATCCAGGGCATCGATCGACACCGCCTCGACTTCGCCACGCACCAATTGATCATAGGCATCAGCCGGCTTCATCGCGACTTCCGGCAGCACCGTGTACATGCGCTTGAGATGTTTGGCCGTGGCATTGCTGCGATAGCAGCTGTGCAACTGGTCGCACAGGTCGCGAAGGCCCATGCCCTGATAGCGCGCGACATTTTGTTGCGCCACGCACGGCAGGCAGGTCGCCAGACTGACGTTGGCATCGTAACTGCGCTTGAACTCCAGCAGCTCGGTGAGCAGCGTGCTCCATTTGCCCTTGGTGATGCCCATGGAGAACAGCACCAGGAACGAATACAACCCGGTCTTTTCCACCACCAGCCCGCGCTCCCAGAGGAACTTGCTGACGACCGCCGCCGGAATCCCGCGCTCGCTGAGTGCGCCGCCCGCGGTCAGGCCCGGCATCACCAGCGTGACCTTGATCGGGTCAAGCAATACGTAATCGTCGGTCACGTCGCCAAAGCCGTGCCAGTCAGCCGTCGGTTGCAGCAGCCAGTCCTCGGTCGCAATCTGGTCGATGCCCTCTACCGAAGGCGGCTGCCAGATGGAAAACCACCAGTCGTCCGCTGCGATGTACTGTCGCAAATTGGCCAGCGCCCGGCGAAAGCTCAGGGCTTCGTCGAACATTTCCTGCAACAGCGAACGCCCGGCCCCACCCTCCATCATCGCCGAAGCGACATCCAGCGAAGCGATGATGCCGTATTGCGGCGAGGTGGAGATGTGCATCATGAACGCCTCGTTGAAGCGATCACGGTCAAGCTGCCGGGCACCGCCGTCCTGTACGTGAATCATCGACGCCTGACTGAACGCCGCCAGCAGCTTGTGAGTGGAATGGGTGGTGAACACCAGCGGACCGTCATGGCTGCGCGAGGTGCCCATGCCATAACGTCCGGCGAAAAACTCGTGGAAGGCCGCGTAGGCGTACCAGGCCTCGTCGAAGTGCAGCACCTCGACACTGTTGCCCAATTGCTGCTTGATCAGTTCAGCGTTGTAGCAGAGGCCGTCGTAGGTCGAATTGGTCACCACCGCCAGTTTGACCTTGGGCGCCCGGCCCTTGGTCAGCGGGCTGGCGTCGATCTTGGCCCGAATCGATTGCGGACTGAACTCGCTCAACGGAATCGGGCCGATGATCCCCAGCTCATTGCGCTCCGGGCACAGGTACAAAGGGATGGCGCCGGTCATGATGATCGAGTGCAGCACTGATTTGTGGCAGTTGCGGTCCACCAACACCAGGTCATCGCGGGCCACCATGGAGTGCCAGACGATCTTGTTGGCGGTCGAGGTGCCGTTGATCACGAAGAAGGTGTGATCGGCGCCGAAGTTGCGCGCAGCCCGGGCCTCGGCTTCTGCCAGCGGCCCGGTGTGATCCAGCAGCGAACCGAGCTCGGGCACCGAGACCGACAAATCCGAACGCAGGGTGTTTTCACCGAAGAACTGATGAAACGCCTGCCCCACCGGACTCTTGTGATACGCCACGCCCCCGCCGTGACCGGGGGTGTGCCAGGAATAATTGGAATCGGCGGTGTGCTGCACCAGCGCCTTGAAGAACGGCGGCAGCAGTCCATCCAGGTACTTGCGCGCCGCCCGTGCCACCTGCCGCGCGAGAAATGGCACGGTATCTTCGAACAGGTAGAGAATCCCGCGCAGTTGATTGAGCTCGGCCATGGCGTCGGCGGGCGCGTTTTCCAGGGTCACTTGCTCGCCCAGGGCGAAGATCGGCAAATCCGGCGCGCGTACCCGCGCCAGTCCGATCAGTTCAGCCATATTTTGTAATAAATGCGAGTGGGCGCTGGCGTCTTCCGCCGCGATCAACATGCACGAGAGGCCGTGATGCGTCGAAGCAACCAGGCGCCCTTCGGCGTAATCCATCGCCGAGACGATGCTGAAACCTTCCTGCTCCAGCTCCCGGGCGATGCCCCGCACACGATCGCCTGCGACGGTATCGGCCTTGATGTCGCGATGGACGATCAGCACCGGGAATTTCAGATCTTTATACATGAGGCTCAGTGTCCTGAGGCGGCAGGCCAGAGCCTGCCAATCACCTCAGGGTAGAGGGTTGAAGCGAATGTGGCGAGTGCGATGCACTGAAGCGGGTCAGTCGCCGCACCATGCCAGAGCAAAAAAAAGCAATTTGGTACGAACCTTTGTGGCGAGGAAGCTTGCTCCCGCTCGGCTGCGAAGCAGTCGTAAATCCGACCAGCTCGGTTTGGCTGAAGGAACGCTTGGGGGCTGCTTCGCACCCCAACGGGAGCAAGTTCCCTCGCCACAAAAGCGCTTTTGCCTTACATCTGCAAATTACGCCTGCGCTTCAGCCTGGGCCAATTGCAACCACAACGCCGGCCCACCCGCCGACTTGCTGATGATCTCCAGACGCGCCGCGTGCCGGGCCAGGTCGTCTTCACTGGCGTGAATGATACGGGTCCGTTTGCGGTCGGCCGGAAGGCGACGAATTTCAGTGGCCGAGTTGTCCGCGCCCTCACCGGAACCGTTGCCATCGGAGGCATTACCGGCCAGGGACAGGCTGGTCTGGCCGCCGGTCATGGTCAGGTAAACGTCGGCAAGGATCTCGGAGTCGAGCAAGGCGCCGTGCAGTTCACGACCGGAGTTGTCGACGCCATAGCGTTTGCACAGGGCGTCGAGGCTGTTGCGCTGCCCCGGGTGACGCTCCCGGGCCATCATCAGGGTGTCGAGGATCGAGCAGTGTTGCGTGATGTCCGCACGGTCGTGCTGACCCATCAAGGCAAATTCGTTGTTGATGAAGCCAACGTCGAACGCCGCGTTGTGGATGATCAGCTGCGCGCCTTTGATGAACTCGAAGAATTCTTCAGCCACCTCGGCAAAACGCGGTTTGCCCACCAGGAACTCGTTGGTGATGCCGTGGACGCCGATGGCGCCTTCGTCACTTTCGCGGTCCGGTTGCAGGTAAACGTGAAAATGCCGGCCGGTCAGGCGCCGACCGATCAACTCGACACAACCGATTTCGATAATCCGGTGGCCGTCGGTCACCGGCATGCCGGTGGTTTCGGTATCGAGTACAACAGATCTGGTGGCCATCAGTGCTCAGCTCTCAACGGGTCATTCTTGCAAAAGCGGCGATGTTAACACGCTCGCCGGGGTCTTTCAGATAGACCGTGTGCACCCATTCGCGAGCAGGCTCGCTCCCACAGTTGATCTCCAGTGAACACAACTTTGTGTCCACTCCAGATTCC
>NZ_JBSVWS010000224.1:0-7533 GCF_054071155.1 Pseudomonas sp. SDO5532_S415
ATCCTCCACAGTCTCTGTGGTAGGACTGCCGTCTTCGCGAGCAGGCTCGCTCCCACATTGGATTGGGGTACGCATATCTTTTTTACAGATAGCACTTGCCTGTTTAATTCGTTTCTTGAGATATCGCCTTCGCGCGTAGAGTCAGCCCGACTGAAGAATGGAAGGGCCGATGATGAACAGCGTGAAGCCAGCAATCCCCGCCACCGCGCTACAACCCGCCAACCCATGGCGCGGCACCGTGGCCGGTTTTTCGGCAAGTCTTGTAGGCATCGGCCTGGCGCGATTTGCCTATACACCGCTGTTACCGGCGATTGTCAGCGCTCATTGGTTTGACGCTTCCAGGGCGGCCTACCTCGGCGCGGCCAACCTGGCGGGGTATCTGGCCGGGGCGCTTTTCGGGCGTTCGCTGGCGGGCAAAACCTCAACGCGGTTCATCCTCAGGGCCATGATGCTGCTGGCCAGCATCGCTTTTTTCGCCTGCGCTTTTCCCGTCTCCTTCGCCTGGTTTTTCGCCTGGCGATTTCTCTCGGGCGTAGCCGGCGGGGCGCTGATGGTATTGGCCGCGCCGACGGTACTCGCCCATGTACCAGCGTCTCGCCGAGGGCTGGCGGGCGGGGTGATTTTCATGGGAGTCGGGGTAGGGATTGCGGCGTCCGGCACCCTGGTGCCGTTGCTGCTGCAACAGGGGCTGGCGCAAACCTGGCTGGGGCTGGGGGTGATTGCGCTGTTGCTGACCGCGATTGCGTGGCGCGGATGGCCGAGCGAAAACACCCAGGCGTCCAGCACCGCCCATCACCGCCGCCCACCTCCCAATGGCACCCTCAAGGCACTGTATGTCGAGTACGCGCTCAACGCCGCCGGCTGGGTGCCGCACATGATTTTCCTGGTGGATTTCGTCGCCCGGGGCCTGGGCCAGGGCCTGCAAGCCGGCGCGCAGTACTGGGTGCTGTTCGGCATCGGCGCCACCGTCGGGCCGCTGCTGGCGGGCGTGTTGGCAGACCGGGTCGGCTTCGGTCGTGCGTTGCGGGTGTCGTTCATCATCGAGGCCATCAGTGTCGCGGTGCCGGCCTTCGGGCTCGGCAGCGTGTGGCTGATGGCGTCCAGCGTGATCGTCGGCGCCTTTGTCACCGGCACCGTGCCGCTGGTACTGGGGCGGATACAGGAAATTCTCCCCCGGCATCCGGCGCAACAGAGCTCGGCCTGGCAGACCGCCACGGTGGGGTTCGCCTTGTTCCAGGCAGTCGCCGCCTATGGCCTGTCGTTCTTGTTTTCGTACAGCGGTGGCAATTACAGCCTGCTGTTCCTGATTGGAACCGCAGCCATGCTGATTGCCTTTGTCATTGATGCAGTGGCGGCGCTGCGCGGTGCCCAGCCAGCGGAGCACTTGTCCTCGTGAACTATGCCGATCGCAACCTTTCTTACTGGCGTCGCAACCTGGCCGTCTGTGTGTTCGGTTCGTTCACCACGCTGGTGAGCCTGAGCATGCTGTTGCCGTTCCTGCCGCTGTATGTGCAACAACTGGGCGTCACCGCTCAGGCCGATGTGGTGCAGTGGTCGGCCGTGGCTTTCGGTGCGACGTTTTTCGGCACGGCGATTACTGCGCCGCTGTGGGGGCGGCTGGCCGATCGGTATGGTCGCAAACCGATGCTGGTCCGCGCCGCTATCGGCATGGCGATTGTGATGTCGCTGATCGGGCTGGCGCGCGACGTCACCGATCTGGTGGTGCTGCGCCTGGTCGCCGGGTTGATTGGTGGATACGCGTCTGCGTCCATTGTGATGATCGGCTCCCAGGTCCCGCGAGAGAAAGCGGGTTGGGCGCTGGGCGTGCTATCGACCGGGGCCTTGTCCGGCAATCTGATCGGGCCGCTGGTCGGTGGATTTTTGCCGCAACTGGTGGGTATTCGCGGAACCTTTTTTGTCGGTGGCGCAATGATCGCGGTGGCGGCGATTACCACCATCGTGCTGATCCGCGAGGATTTCCAGCGAGGTACGGATAGCGCGCGGCGCGACAAGAAAAATCAGGGCGAGGGTGCCGGTTCCCGCTGGCCGGTCATCGCCGCGCTGCTGATGACAGCGATGATGGTGCTGCTGGCCAACATGTCGATCGAGCCGATCATCACCGTCTACATCGGTCACTTGGGCGTGGCTTTTGACGATCAGGCGCGAATCGCCGGCGTGGTCATGGCCTGTTCGGCGCTGGGCAGTATTTTGACCGCCGCCAGGCTGGGGGCGCTGGCCGACCGCGTCGGCGGCTGGAACGTGATCATCGGTTGCCTGGTGTTGACCGGTATCGTCATGGTGCCCCAGGCCTTCGTCACGCAGTGGTGGCAACTGGCGGTGTTGCGCGGCCTGATGGGCATGACCATCGCCGGGTTGCTGCCGGCGATTGCCAAGCTGATCCGCCAGTCGGTGGAAGAGCACAGCACTGGAAAAATTCTCGGCTATCTGCAATCGGCGCAGTTTTCCGGGCAGGTGATCGGGCCGCTGATCGGTGGGCAGATCGGCGCGCATTTCGGTTTGCACCCTGTGTTCCTGGTGACCGGCGCGCTGCTGGTGCTGTGTGCCGGTATCAACGGCTGGGTGAAAAGTCGGTTTTACCAGGTGACGGCCGCTACAGTGCCACGGTAGCGGGGGGCAGGGCAGGGACGGCATCCATGCGCACGCTGTGCAGAAAAGTGGCCAGCGCGCTGGAGAAGTAACCGTCGATGCGCCGCACGAACACGGTCTGCACTTCTGCCAGGTCCGGCGGCAGATCATGCACCGCCACCAGTCCCTCGCGGGCGGCATTGGCCACGACACCCCGGGGCAACAGCGTGACCCCGACTCCCGCCGAAGCGCAGGCAATGATGGCTTCGATCGAGCCGAATTCCAGCGGTTCGGGCGCCAGCACACCGAGGCTGGTCAGCAGCGTATCCAGACGTTGGCGATAGGAACAGCCGATGCGAAACACCACGGTCTTGAGGTTCTCGACGTCGGCGACATCGTCCAGGCTGTGCAGGGCAGGTGAGGTCACCAGCACCAGCTCTTCGCGAAAGGCTTCTTCGCTGTGCAGTTCCGGGTGGTTGACCGGTCCTGCGACGAACGCGCCTTCGAGCTTACAGTCGATGACGCCCTGAATCAGGCTGCAGGTGGTGCCGGTGCGTACCACCGGGCGAACCTCGGGGTAAGCCTTGGCGAACTGCGCGATCAGGTGAGGCAGACGCAGGGCCAGGGTGGTTTCCAGCGTGCCGATTTCCAGCACGCCTTTGGGATGGCCGTCATCCCGGGCGGCACTCGAGGCATCGAGCAGCAGTTTCGAAAGCCGCGCGGCGAAAGGCAGGATGCGCCGCCCCGCGGGCGTCACTTGCACACCTTTGGCGCTGCGTTGAAACAGCGCCACGCCGAGCTCGTCTTCCAGCGAGCGAATCCGCGCCGAAACGTTCGACTGCACGGTGTTCAGCTCGCTGGCGGCCTTGTTCATGCTGCCGTGGCGCGCGACCGCATCCACCACCTTGAGATCCGCTACATCCATCGAACTCACCTATCTCATAAAATAATAACTGATGATGAATCTACGGCTTATTCGAGATTGCTGAAAGGGAAATTTGATGAATATCAGGTTCACCAAAAACGATCAGCTGAATCACAAATGATCATTTTACATGATTGCATGCCGGGCATAGGTTGAAGGGGCAACAGATACCGCAGCCAGTGGCGGATCGAGTCTTCGAGTCTGAGGCTGTGGAACAACAATAACGTAACCACTGCAACACGGAGTCAACGTGAACCATGCAACCGAATCAGCCAGAATTCGCAATCATCCCCGTTACAAGGAACTGGTCTCGCGGCAGCGACGATTTGTCGCCGGCCTTACCGCCGCCACCCTTGTCCCGTACTTCACGTTCATCCTCGTCGCCGCTTTCGCCCCCCACCTGCTAGCGACGAAGCTTTGCGCCACCAGCATCATCAACATCGGCTGGCCGCTGGGCCTGGTGTTTATCGTCGGCGCCTGGTTGTTCACCGGGCTCTACATCCTGCGTGCCAACGGCGAGTTCGATGCCCTGACCGCGCAAATCCGTGCGGGGGCCATCGTATGAAACGCATTCTGCAAAACCTCATTCTTCCTGTCCTGCTGAGCACATTCGCGGCGCGCGCCATGGCCGGCGACGTGTTGCAGAGCGTCGAAAAACAACCGATCAACATCACCGCGATCAGCATGTTCCTGGTCTTTGTCGTGACGACCCTGGGCATCACGTACTGGGCCGCCTCCAAGACCAAATCCATGGACGATTTCTACAATGCCGGCGGCGGTATCACCGGCTTCCAGAACGGTCTGGCACTGGCCGGTGACTACATGTCGGCGGCGGCGTTGCTGGGGGTCACCAGCATGATCTTCTTCAACGGTTTCGATGGCGTGCTGTACTCGATCAGCTTCTTCGTCGCCTGGCCGTTGCTGTTGTTCCTGTTCGCCGAGCGCATCCGCAACCTGGGGCGCATCACCATCTCGGACATTGCGTCTTTCCGCCTCGATCAAAACCGCATCCGCACCATGACCGCCTTCGGCTCGCTGACGGTGGTGTGTTTTTATCTGGTGGTGCAGATGGTCGGCGCCGGGCAGTTGATCCAGTTGTTGTTCGGCCTGCCTTACAACTACGCGGTGATCGCCGTGGGTCTGTTGATGGCGGTCTACGTGACCTTTGGCGGCATGGTCGCCACCACCTGGGTGCAGATCATCAAGGCCGGGTTGCTGCTGTTGGGCGGGACCTTGCTGGCGTTTCTGGCGCTGAGCAAGTTCGGCTTTTCCTTCGATCTGTTGTTCGAGCAGGCGGTGGCCGCGCACCACGACGGCGAGCGGATTCTGCTGCCGAGCAAACTGGTGGCCGATCCGCTGTCGCTGATCTCGTTGTCACTCGGGCTGGTGTTCGGCACGGCGGGATTGCCGCACATCCTCATGCGTTTCTTCACCGTGCCGGACGCCAGGCAGGCGCGCAAATCGGTGTTCATCGCCACAGGCTTCATCGGCTTTTTCTACCTGATCGTCGCCGTGCTGGGACTGGCCGCCATCGTCATCGTCGGGCAAGACCCTGCCTTCTACGAGTCCGGCAATCTGGCCGGCAAGCTGATCGGCGGCGGCAACATGCCGGTGATGCACCTGGCCAAAGCCGTGGGCGGCGATCTGTTACTCGGCTTCATCTCCGCCGTGGCGTTCGCGACGATTCTGGCGGTGGTGTCCGGGCTGACCATGGCCGGCACTTCGGCGATCTCCCATGACCTGTATGTAATGGTGGTCAAGAAGGGCAAGGCCGATGCCAAAGATGAGCGTCGTGTCTCGCGCATGGCGTCGGTGGGCATCGGCATCGTCGCGGTGGTGCTGGGCATTCTGTTCAAGGATCAGAACATCGCCTTTCTGGTGGCGCTCACTTTTGGTGTCGCAGCGTCGGTCAACTTCCCGATCCTCGTGCTCTCGATGTACTGGAAGGGCCTGACCACCCGCGGCGCGTTGATGGGCGGTGTCACCGGTCTGATCAGCGCGGTCGGCCTGGTCATTCTCTCACCGGCGGTTTGGGTCAAGGTGCTGGGCAATGCCGAGGCGATCTTCCCCTATGACTACCCGGCGATCATCTCGATGAACGTGGCGTTCTTCTTCACCTGGCTGGGCTCGGTGACTGATCGCAGCCACGGGGCAGGGCTTGAGCGCGAGCGTTTCGACGACCAGTTGATCCGCGCCCAGACCGGGCTCGGCGCCGCGCAGGCCGTCAATCACTGAGACCTTCGTGTCCTTCCATTTCCTGATGTGCGCATTCTGCCAAAGGAGACAGCCATGCAACTAAGAGACAATGGCCTGAGATTTTCACCGATCACCGTCGCACTGCACTGGGTCGTGGCGTTTTCGCTGCTGGGGATTTTCGCCCTGCAAGTGCTGATCGACTATGCGTCCAGCGCGGCACTGCAACAGGAACTCGGCAGGGTGCAAAACCTGCTGGGGCTGATGCTGTTTCTCGTCTCGACGTATCGGTTCTGGGCGCGGATCACCTCTTACCATCCGCTGCCGGTGGGCACACCCAACCCCATCGAAGTGATCATCAGCCGCTCGGTGGCGGTGTCGCTGGCCCTGGCGATGGTGCTGCTGCCCATCGCGGTGTGGGCCTCACGCTCGGCGGCGGGCGAGGTGCTGGAACTGCCCGGCGGCTTGTGGATTCCGAGCGTGCTGCCAGCCAACGATGCGTTGAAGCATGTGGTCGATGTGCTGTTCAACATCGGTGCCTCGGCGTTCCTCGCCGGTCTGGCGCTGCACATCTTCGGCGCGGTCAAGAATCACTTTCTCCTGAAGAACAACACGCTCAAGCGGATGCTTGGCAAACATGTGGAGCTGTGAGTCATGAGCGAATTCGATTTTGCCGGTAACGCCATTACCCGGCTCTGCGGTGTGAAGTACCCGATTTTTCTCGGCGGCATGGCGGCCATTTCCGGCCCGCAACTGGTCGGGGCCGTGGCCAATGCCGGGGGCATGGGGGTCATCGGTGGCCTGCGCCTGCCACCCCTGGCCTTGCGCCGCTGGATCCAGGAAACCCGCGCACTCACCGACAAGCCCTTTGGTGTAAACCTGGTGCCGCAGTTCGGCGGCCCGGATGTGTTCGAGGCGCAGTTCCAGGTAATCCTCAAGGAAAAGCCCAAACTGCTGTCGTTGTTTTATGCCGAGAAATACTCCGCCGACATGATCCCCCGGGCGAAAGATGCCGGGCTGGTGGTGATGGTGCAGGCGGGGTCGGTGGAGTTGGCGCACATCGCCATCGAGCAAGGCGCGGACATCATCATCGCCCAGGGCAGTGAAAGCGGCGGTCACCTCAATCGCGGCACCATCGGCATCATGCCATTGCTGACTTCGATCCTCAGCGTTTGTGAGGGCCGGCCGGTGTTGGCGGCCGGGGGCATCACCCACGGTGACGATGTGCGGGCATTGATGTCGCTGGGTGCATCCGGCGTGGTGGTGGGCACGGCGTTCATTGCCACCGATGAGTCGAATGCCCATCCGCTGTACAAGCAGAAGATCGTCGAAGCGACCACCGATGACACCGAGTACCGCACCGGCTATTCGTTCGGCTGGACCTACGGCACACCGCATCGGGTGATCCCCAACCGGGACAAGTGGAACCTGCTGCGCTTCATCGGCGGCGGTGCGCGGGCGATCGACAAGCCGCGGATGGCTGAAAAGCTGTCGCTGTATGCGGGGCAAGGGGTGGGCAAGATTCACAGCGTCGTGCCGGCGGCCGAGCGGGTGGCGGAGCTGGCGCGTGGCCTTAAGACCGAACCGGACCGGCAAAGTAGCGTCACTGACTACGCCGCAACAGGGCGTTTGCTCAATGAGCAGAGAAGGACACTCGGCTGGCAGTGATCCGGATTTTCTGTGGGAGCGAGCCCTGCTCGCGAAGACGGCAGCACATTCAGCATCAATGTCGACTGACCCGACGCTTTCGCGAGCAGGCTCGCTCCCACAGGGGTTATATGTCGAAGCCGAAATCCGGCTACACACCCAATCCTCTGTGGGAGCGAGCC
>NZ_JBSVWS010000225.1:0-7467 GCF_054071155.1 Pseudomonas sp. SDO5532_S415
ACAGTTGACCGAGTTCTTTCAGTAAGAATGCGATCAAAATGTGGGAGCGAGCCTGCTCGCGAAGGCGTCTGTAATTACCGCACGAAAATCTGCGCCGTGGTGATCGCCATATCCCCGCCCGGCAACTTGATGCTGCCGATCTGTTTCAAGCTGTCGGCATCGAAGATCGCCACATCGTTGAACGTCCCGGCCAGGTAGATCTTGCTGCCGTCCTTGTTGAAGGAAATGCAGTAGTAGGAATGATCAAGCGTCGCCGCCTGCAGCATCTTTTTCTCCTTGATGTCGTACTTGGCCAGGCGATTGAGCACACCGAACATCAGGTTCGGGTCTTTCGGCGAGCGCATGCCGCTGAAGTAGATCTCGGTCAGGGGTCCGAAGTCGGTGGTTTCGGTCTTGCCGGTCTTCAAGTCAACGCTGAACAGGCCGTACAGGTATTCCGCCGTGGCCGGATCCTGTTTCTTGTCCTTGAACTTCGCGGTGGTGTAAAGCAGCGAGAAGTCATGGCGCCAGGTCTGCTGGTTCCACACGTAGAGCACATCCGGCGCGCTGTAGTTCGCACGTTTCCAGTGACGGCTGGGGATCAGCACGTCGAACTTGCCGGTCTGCACGTTGACCTTGTAAACGTCCGCCCCCGCCACGTACAGCGTGCCGTCGTCACCGCTCTGCATGATGGTCAGCTGCCGGGGCGCCGGGAAACTGCGCACCGGTTTGGCGTCCAGGCCGGCGTCGGTCGCGTACACATCGAGCCGCGGCGGCTGCACTTCGTAGCGATCATTGAGCATCAAGGTCGGGTTGGCGACGGTGTACAACTCCTTGCCGTCGTGGCTGACGGTGAAGGCAAACATCGACTTGGCTTTCTCCCCTGGCTTCTGGGTGATGCTGGCGTGGAACACCTGTTTGCAGCTGTCCAGTTCGACGCCGTAGACATCCGCGTAGTGATTGTTCAACACGTAGGCAGTCTTGCGATCCGGCGACAGCTGCACGGTGCCGGGACCAAAGGCGTCCGGCATCTTGCAGGTCTTGAACAACGTGTCGGTGGCCAGGTCGATCACGTGCAGGTTGTTCGGGTAATTAGTGGTCACCATGTACTCGTGACCGCCTTGCAACGCAGTGTTTTCATCGGCCAGAACCGTGAGCGAACAGGTGCTCAGGACGGCGAAAGCGGCCAGGCCGCAGGCTTTGATGCTGTGCATGCTGGAATCCTTCTTCTTGTCGAATCACTTGTCTTTCGGGAAGACAGTGCCGAGGTTTCGCCAGTTGTCGTTGGACGCCTGGGCATCCTTGTTCCAGTCCGGGTAGGTGCTCATCATGTCCGGCACCTGGGCCGGCCACCAGCAAGGGTCGGAGCAGCCGTACAAGTCGGCTTCCATCGGCTGGCACAGCGACGACACACCGCCGAACGCGTCGATTTCCCAACCCGGGTCGGTGGTCGAGGCGCAGCCCGCCACGGAACTCATCGCCACCACTTCTTCGATGCGGTTTTCATCCGCGGCCTGATCCAGCTTCAACGCTTTGTTATTGATTGCCTTGAGATGTTTCATATCAGTGAGCCTTGCGCGGAGTGATGTAGCTGCTGATGAACGCAGGGTTATGGGCCATGATCCGGGTGTAGACCTCGATACCGAAGTCGACCCAGTCACGCATCAGTTCGCAGTAGTGGTAGGTCGGGTGCGTCGGGTCGCCGTAGCGGGCGTAGCTTTCGTGGTAGCAGCCGCCGGAGCACAGGTTGCGGATCTGGCAGTCTTCGCAACCGGTGTTGGTGCGGTCCAGGCGTTGAGACAGAAAGTCGTTCAACTCCATCTGTTTCACCCCGCTGTGGACGTTGCCGAAGGTCGGCAGGCTCGAACCGGTAAAACGGTGGCACAGGTTCAACTCACCTTTGTGATCCACCGCCAGCATCTTCAGGCCCGCGCCGCACGGCAGGGCTTTTTTGTGGCCTTCGTGGATGTCGGTGATCAGCTGGTGCAGGTTGGAGAAACCGATGTTGCGGTGCTCCAGCGCGGCTTCCAGGTAGCGTCGACCGAGGGCCTTCATGTTGGCGAACACCTGCACCAGTTCATCGCTGGTCAGGTTGAAGCTGCTGATGTCGCCGGAGGTCACCGGGGCGAAACCGACCTCGGCAAAACCCAGTTCGTTGAACAGGTGATCCCAGATGGTTTCAACGTCGGTGACACCGGTGGTCAAGGTCACCCGCGCACCCACCGGACGACTGTTGTAGCGCGACAGCAGCATCTCGGCCTTGCGCCGCACCACATCGTAAGTGCCCTGCCCGCCCACCGTGATGCGGTTGCGGTCGTGCACGGTCTTCGGCCCGTCGATGCTCACCGACAAACCGAAGCGGTGGGCATTGAGATAGTCCACGGTTTCTTCGGTGAGCAGCGTGGCGTTGGTGGTCATGACGAACTCGACGAACTTGCCGGCCTCGGCAAAGCGCTTTTCACAGTAATCGACCATGTACTCGATCAACTTGCGATTGCTCAGCGGTTCGCCGCCGAAAAACACCACGGTGAAACGCTCTTCCTCCGGTGATTCCTTGAGCAGCATTTCCACCGAAGCGATGGCGGTTTCGACGTCCATTTTCTTGCCGGCCGATGGCTTGTCGAGGTCCTCCTTGTAGCAGTAGGTGCAGCTCAGGTTGCAGCCGGTGTTGACGTTCAACACCACGGTATTGATTGCCGTGCGCTCGACGCGCCTGGTGGCGATGTCCGGAGTCAGCGGCGAGCCGTCGCTGACCAGCTCCAGGGCCATCAGCTCGCGCAGGGTCTCGGTGACTTCTTCGCCGTTGAAGCGCGCGGCCAGGCGCTGGATCAGGTCGTCCGACGAACAGCCGGGGCCGCGCAAGGTATCAATGATGGTGCCCGTCAGTTCATCGCTGGCGAACAGCGAACTGCTGGGGATGTGGAACAGCATGCGGTCGGCATCGACCTGCACTTCGTGCAAGTTGCGTTCGACCAGATTCAAGATAGCGCCCATGGCAAACCTCCTGTGCAGGCCCCGCTTGGCGGGGCTTGCGGTCATTCCGAATAGTGTCTGGATCCGTTGAACGATCAAACAACTTATGGAATGGGTGGATTGTTCCAGCGTTGTACGGTCACGATCATGTGCCCTTCGCCGGTCAGGGATTTGCCTGCGTCGTCGACGGCGGCGATCACCTTGAGGTTGCCGGCATTGTTGGTGGACATTTTGCGTGCCGGGTTCGGCCCGGCGTCGCCCGGTGTGAACACGCCGGTGTCGGCCTGCATGGTGCCGGCAAACTTGACGTCTTCGTCTTCCCTGGCGCGGTCGTCGAAGGCTTCGACCTTCCATTGCGCCGGGAACACGCCGATGCGATACGGCTTGCCATCGGCGCCCTTGCCCCAGGCTTCGGCGTCGAAGCGGCCCTGGACTTTCGGCGTCGATCCCCCGCCCTCGCCGATCCGCGCCACCGAGAATTCCGGTACCACCTTGACCGAGGCGATCTTGTTGTAGACCGACAGGCTCGGGCCTTTCAGCGTGCCGACGGTGACCGCGCGCAGGCCCGGCTGAGCGTTGGCCGCGGCCTTGAGTTTGACCTTGATCCGTGCCGGACCCTGCTCGACGATTTCAACCACTTCAACGCCTTTGCCGAAGTTCGGCTTGCCGGTCAGGCCGCTGCCGATCAGGGTGACTTCGGTTTCGGAGCCCGCCTTCAGATAACCTGGTTGAACGGCCAACAAACGGCTGGAACCTTGTTTGGCTGCGACAAAATCCAGACCTCGCTCATCATGCTCGGCCTCGAACATGCGCCCCTGCATGGCGTTGCCCTGGGCGGCGAACACCTGGCGCATGGTCACGCCGTCGATGCTGACGTTGCCGCGCCATTCGTAACCTGTGTAGAGAATCGCGCTGCCATCACCGTTGAACGGCGTGCCGTCGGTGTATTGGCCCTTGACGCTGACCTTGAAGGTGTCGCTGCCGTCAGCGCTCACGCTCATCACACCAGCCAGCTCACCTTTGCCCGGCAGGTGACCACTGAAGCTCCAGTCCCCCACCAGCGCCTCACTTTTCGGCGCGGTACTCAGCCATTTTTTCCAGGCCGGATTGTCCAGCGGATAACGCTTGGCCAGCAACGGCACCATTTCTTTGCGGGCCAGGTCGAACCAGTCGCGGTCGCGGGACAGTGCCTGATACTCCAGCGACGGCCATTGGCCGAGGTGAAAGTTCACCAGACGCTCCCATTCCTGGGCCGGACGGCGTTGCAAGGCGACCCGTGCCCCGGAGTGACAGCGACCGCACATCTGGCTGGTCTGGTCGTCGAACTGCTCGACGGTGTTCAGACGACGCTCCATGGCGTAGCGCACGCCGTCGGTCTCGCTCGGCGCCAGGCCCTGGGTGTCGGCCAGGTACTTGACCAGCGTCCGCCGGTCTTCGTCGCTGATCTGCAAACCGTGCATGGTCTGCATGCGGGCGATGCTCATCAGCCAGCCTTCCGGCGTCTTGCGCTGGTGGCTGATGCGGCTCAGGGCGTTATCGGCTTCAGGGGTGTGACAACCTTGGCAAGTTTGCTGGAGGATGGTCTGGGCATCGCGGGCTGCCAGGCTGGGAGGCGAATGCAACGCTACGCAAGCCGCTACGGCCAGCAGGCTGGCGCTCATGCCTGATCGGAGTTTTCTCTTCATCAACGTCGAACCTCGCACGGTGCTTTCTTATTTTTGTGGCTTATCGTTTTTTTGGTTTCTGCCGTCGGCGTTGATCCGCTGACGGAGGCAAGAGAAACGTCTGCGATGAGCAATACACGGAGCGTGCCAGCTTGGCGATAAGCTTTTTAATCAATCACTTGCGTTGATTTGACTGCACAAAGCCATGCCTGGACGCACTCACTGGCGTCTAATATCGCGACAGCTGTTGCAGTCTGAGACAGCATAGATGTCCTGCCGCAACAGCTCATCGGCCGGCCATTGACGACCGGCAGCGGCAAGCGCGAAATGGTTGTTCACCGATTGCCAGGAAGGGGAAAAAAAATGGCAAGCATCACTGTCCTGGCGGGGGACTTTCTGCAGGGTGACGGAGATTACCGGGATGGCGTTTTTACCCTGAGAACGTCGCTGCACCCGTGGCCCGGCATTACGCTCCCGCTGTCGAAATTCAAAAACCTGGAAGTGGCCAACGAGGAATCGATCAACAACATCAAGGAAGCCATCGGCTTCGGCGTGGCGGGTGCCATGCTGCTCGGGCCGATCGGCGCATTCGCCGGCTTCATGTTGGCGGGCAAGGAAACCGAAGTGACTTTTCTGGCAACGCTCAAGGATGATCGCAAGTTGCTGGCTGCCGCAGATAGCAGCACGTTCGAGGAAATTTCGCGAAAAATGATCTCATGAGGCGCAGGCGCAGGCCGCACCACCCTCGTGGTGCGGCTGACGCGGGCTCAGTGGTAGATCGTTGGCTGAACGCCTTTGTGCGCCTCGATCTGTTGCCGCATTTCCGCCACCAGCGTCGCGATCCCGTGGACGGTGTCCAGTTTCCACAGCGGAACATGGGTGGCGATCAGGTCCACCTCACCGGTCATGCAATCGCAGACCCGAATCGTCAGCGACTGATCCGGCGCCAGGCTGCAGGTGCATACCGAGGGTAGAAAACTGCGCTCTATGATGCTTTGAATTTCCAGGGGTGAAAGGTTCATCGCTGCCTCCCTTACGCCAGAAGTAATGCCGGGAAAATGATCCCTCACTTCACCCACCGAACGAAGAAATTCTATTCCTCGCCAATGGGGGTCTCAAGATGACGGGCGGGCTGTTCGTCGTCTCAACAGCTGTCGCGATTTGCGACAAATGCATCGCACCACCGAGTATCTCCGGCTTAGGTAACCCCCCCGCCAGACAAGGGCTCACCAGCCCTTCCGGACACTTGGCACAGCCATTGCGAAGCTCCGTTCACACGAACAACAAGAGGCCTCGCCATGTCGCTCCCTAACCTGCTTCCCGTCACTTCGGCATTTATCCAGCGCGCCCCGCGCATGCTCATCGGCGGCGATTGGGTCGAGGCCGCCGACGGCCAGACCATGAGCCTGCACAACCCGGCCACAGGCGAAGAACTGTGCGTGGTGCCACGGGCCACGCCGGAAGATGTCGACCGTGCGGTGCTTGCCGCTCGTCAGGCATTCGATGATTCCGCCTGGACCCGCACCCGCCCCCGCGAGCGGCAGAACCTGTTGTGGAAACTCGCTGACCTGATGCAACGCGATGCCGAGCTGTTGGCACAGCTGGAATGCCTGAACAACGGCAAGAGCGCCGCCGTTGCCCAGGTGATGGACGTACAGTTGTCCATCGACTTCCTGCGCTACATGGCCGGCTGGGCAACCAAGATCGAAGGCTCCACGGTCGATGTGTCGGCGCCGCTGATGCCCAACGACCAGTTCCACAGTTTCATCCGCCGCGAAGCGGTGGGTGTAGTCGGCGCCATCGTCGCCTGGAACTTCCCGCTGCTGCTGGCCTGCTGGAAACTCGGCCCGGCCCTGGCCACCGGTTGCACCGTGGTACTCAAACCCGCCGACGAAACGCCGCTGACCGCCCTCAAACTCGCCGAGCTTGTGCTGGAAGCGGGCTACCCCGAAGGGGTGTTCAACGTGATCACCGGCACCGGCATCACCGCAGGTTCGGCCCTGACCCATAACCCGCTGGTGGACAAGCTGACCTTCACCGGCTCCACCGCCGTGGGCAAGCAGATCGGCAAGATCGCCATGGATTCGATGACCCGTGTCACCCTGGAACTGGGCGGCAAATCACCGACCATCGTCATGGCCGACGCCGACCTGCCAAGCGCCGCCGCCGGTGCCGCCAGCGCGATTTTCTTCAACCAGGGCCAGGTCTGCTGCGCCGGCTCGCGCCTGTATGTGCAACGCAAGCATTTCGACAATGTGGTGGCGGACATCAGCGACATCGCCAACGCCATGAAACTCGGCAACGGCCTGGACCCAAGCGTCGAGATGGGCCCCTTGATCTCCGCAAGGCAACAGGAGCGGGTTTACGGCTACATCGAAAAAGGTCGGGAAAGCGGCGCGACCATCGCCTGCGGTGGCGAGCAGTTCGGGCCGGGCTTTTTCGTCAAGCCGACGGTCATCGTCGACGTCGATCAAAAACATTCGCTGGTGCAGGAAGAAATCTTCGGGCCGGTGCTGGTGGCGATTCCGTTCGATGACGAAGCCGAAGCGCTACGCTTGGCCAACGACAGCCCTTATGGCTTGGGCGCGAGCATCTGGTCCAATGACCTGGCGGCGGTGCACCGGATGATTCCACGGATCAAGTCCGGTTCGGTGTGGGTCAACTGCCACAGCGCCCTGGACCCGGCGCTGCCGTTCGGTGGCTACAAAATGTCCGGGGTCGGGAGAGAGATGGGGTATGCGGCGATCGAGCATTACACTGAATTGAAGTCGGTGTTGATAAAGCTCTGATTTGCGGCGTCAGTCAGGCCGCCATCGCGAGCAGGCTCGCTCCCACAAAGGAACGTATTCCC
>NZ_JBSVWS010000226.1:0-7463 GCF_054071155.1 Pseudomonas sp. SDO5532_S415
GTGATGTACACAAATCCTGTGGGAGCGAGCCTGCTCGCGAAGAGGCCAGCCGCTCCACCACAGGGCCTGGATCAGTCCCGATACCCCGGCGCCACCCGATCCAGCAATCTCAACAACGCCGCCCAGGCCAGTTGCATGGCGTCCGGATCACTCAACTCCCCCTCATCCAGTGACCGCCCAGGATCGTTGAACTGTCGCTCCGTGTGTTCGCACACCTGCGCCGGTGGCAGCACCAGTTCTCCGGCAGCTTGCGCCGCCAGCTGAATTTCACAGGCCTTTTCCAGGTAATACATGCGCAAGAACGCCTGGCTGACGGTCTCGCCCACGGTCAGCAAGCCATGGTTACGCAGCATCAACACCGGCTTGTCGCCCATGTCCGCCACCAGCCGCTGTTGCTCGCTCATGTCCAGCGCCACGCCTTCATAGTCGTGGTAAGCCACCTTGCCGTAGAACTCCATGGAAATCTGATTCACCGGCAACAACCCGCACTTCAATGCGGCGACTGCACAGCCGGATTTGGTGTGGGTGTGCAGCACGCATTGCGCGTCTTCACGGGCGCCGTGAATCGCGCTGTGAATCACGAAACCGGCAGGATTGACCGGATATGGCGACGGCTCGACCGCCCGGCCATCCAGATCGATCTTCACCAGATTGGACGCTGTAATCTCATCGAACATCAACCCATACGGGTTGATCAGGAAGTGATGCTCAGGCCCCGGCAGGCGCACCGAGATATGGGTGAAGATCAGATCGGTCATGCGAAAATGCGCGATCAGGCGATAACAGGCGGCCAGTTCTTCGCGCAGACGCTGTTCAGTGGCACTGCGCACAGGCACGGCAGTCAGGTCATTCATTGTTGTAGTTCTCCAGGCAGATCGGCTGGCAGACATTACGGCTGGACGTACACCGACGTCCAGCCGCCGTCGTTTACTTGCTGGCCCAGGCGTTGAAGCGTTCCTCCAGCTCCTCGCCATGATCAACCCAGAAGCCGACGTTCATCGAGAGCGCCCCCTTGAGGTTCTGCGGTGCGGTCGGCACCCACTTGGCCAGTTTGTCGTCCAGTTGCGCGGCGGCCAGGGTGTTGGTCGGCCCGTAAGGGATCAGGTTCACATAGTTGACCTGGGCATCCGGCTGATTGGTAAAAGCGATGAAACGCTTCGCCTGATCAACATGCCTGGAGCCCTTGATGATCGCCCAGTAATCCATGCCGTACAGGCTGCCGGGCCAGACCAGGCCAAGGTGGCTGCCCTTTTGCGCGGCGTCGGCAATGCGTCCGCTGTAGGTCGAGGTCATCACCACGTCGCCCGACATCAGCCATTGAGGGGGTTGCGCGCCCGCCTCCCACCACTGGATCCAGGGCTTGAGTTCGGTCAGTTTATCGAACGCACGGTCCACGCCTTGCGGGGTAGCGAGTACCTTGTAGACGTCTTCGGTTTTCACCCCGTCGGCCAGCAAGGCGAATTCCAGGTTGTACACCGCACGCTTGCGCAGCCCGCGTTTGCCGGGGGTTTTCTTCACGTCCCAGAAATCAGCCCACGAGGTCGGGGCTTGCGCCAGTTTGTCGGTGTCGTAGGCAATCGCCACGCTCCAGACCATTGCAGCCGACCCGCATTCCTGTGCCGCTTCGGGAATCAACTGGTCGGCATGCCCCAGTCGCGTCCAGTCAAGACGCTCGTACATGCCCTCTTCGCAACCGCGCATCAGGTCCGGGCCCTCGATCTGCACCACGTCCCAATCGACGTTGCCGGTGTCGACCATCACTTTGATCCTGGCCATCTCACCGTTGTATTCGGCCTGCATGACCTTGCTTTGATCCTGCGTGGCGAAAGGCTGAAAGAACGCCGCGTCGAGGGCTTTCTGTCCCGCCCCGCCGTATCCGACCACCACCATGTCCGATCCTGCCTGAGCGGTGCCGAGGCCCAAGGCCATGGACAACACCAAGGGATAAAAACCGTGCTTGAGCGTTAGCGATTTCATCAAAGGTTCCTCTTGCAGGTGCCGCCCGGACTGACACCGGAATGGCCCTTTTTATTGTTGTGAGGTTCGGCCCGGGAGCGGGCTCGGAATGAAACTACTGCAAGCCACAGTAAAAAAACAAGTTGATTTTTTACTGGCGGTAAATTTCTATAGAACAATAATAACAACGCAACCGGCCATTCGGCTTCGGCACGCTGGAGTACCCGCACCATGTCGACACCTGCCTTCGCGCACCTGTTCGAACCCTTGCAGATCCGTGGCAAGCGCCTGAAAAACCGCATCATGTCCAGCGGTCATGACACTTCGATGCCCACCGACAACCTGGTCAACGAACAACTGATCGCCTATCACCGGGCGCGTGCCGAAGGCGGTGTCGGGCTGATCGTGCTGCAAGTGGCCGGTGTGCATGACAGCGCGCGGTACACCTCCCATGTGTTGATGGCCACCGACGACGCCTGCATCGACGGCTACCGGAAGATCGCCGAGACCTGCCACGCCCACGGCACCGTGGTGCTGTCGCAAGTGTTCCATCCGGGACGGGAAATCATGGAGTCTGCCGATGGCCTGCTGGCCGTGGCCTACTCTGCATCGACGGTGCCCAACGAGCGTTTCCGGGTGATGCCACGGGCGCTGGATCAGGCGATGATCGAAGAGATCGTCGCCGGTTATGCCGCCGCAGCCCGACGCCTGCATCAGGCCGGGATCGATGGCGTCGAGGTGGTGGCCAGTCACGGGTATCTGCCGGCGCAATTCATCAATCCACGGGTCAACCGCCGCACCGATGGCTACAACGGTGAACTGGAACAGCGCCTGCGTTTCCTGCGCGAAGTCATCGCTGCGATTCGGGCCAGCACCGACGAGGCGTTCATCATCGGCCTGCGCATTTCCGCCGACGAGCGCGACCCTGAAGGCCTGACCGAAGACGAATCACTGGCCGCCGTGCAATCGCTGCAAGGGCAACTGGATTACGTGCACATCGTCGCCGGCACCTCGGCCTCGCTGGGCGGCGCGGTGCATATCGTGCCGCCGATGGCGATTGAAGCGGCGTATCTGGCGAAAGAAGCCGGGACCTTCAAGGCTGGTTTGGACATTCCGCTGTTCGTCACCGGGCGCATCAACCAGCCCCAGGAAGCCGAGTTGATTATCGCCCGTGGCCAGGCCGACGTCTGTGGCATGACCCGCGCCTTGATCTGCGACCCGCAAATGCCCAACAAAACCGACACCGGCCGCGCCGAAGACGTGCGCGCCTGCATCGCCTGCAACCAGGCGTGCATCGGGCACTTCCATAAAGGGTTGCCGATTTCCTGCATCCAGCACCCGGAAACGGGACGCGAACTGATTTTTGGCCAACGGCAGGCGGCGACAAGCCGCAAACGCATCATGATCGCTGGCGGTGGCCCGGCCGGCATGAAGGCCGCCGCCGTTGCCGCCCAGCGCGGGCATGAGGTGACGCTGTACGAAGCCAGCTCGCAACTTGGCGGTCAGGTGCTGCTGGCGCAATTGCTGCCACGGCGCAGCGAGTTCGGCGGCGCCAGTACCAATCTGCAGCGGGAAATGGAACTGGCCGGGGTGCGCGTGGTGCGCAACACCCGGGTCGACCGCGCGTTGGTAGAACAGGAAAAACCGGACATGGTGATCGTCGCTACCGGCGCCGAACCCTACTGGCCGCCCTTCGAACGCGGCGGCGAACTGCAGGTGGTGGACGCCTGGCAAGTGCTGCGCGATGAGGTACAGATCGGGCGTTCGGTGGTGGTGGTCGACTGGCGCTGCGACTGGATCGGCCCCGGCATCGCCGAGCGCCTGACCCGCGCCGGTCATCAGGTGCAACTGGCGGTCAACGGCACCCATTGCGGGGAGAGCCTGCCGCTGTATGTTCGTGATCAACTGGCCGGCGAGCTGCACAAGCTGGGGATTGCCATCACCCCTTATGCGCGGCTGTACGGTTGCGACGACAATACCGTCTACCTGCAACACACCGCCAGCGGCGAGCCGATGTTGCTGGAAAACATCGACACGCTGGTGCTGTGCCAGGGGCATCAGCCGTTGGACACCCTCGGCGATGAACTGCAAGGCCTGGTGGAATTTCGGCGCATCGGTGATTGCCTGGCCCCGCGCACCGCCGAAGAAGCGATCTATGAAGGGCTGAAAGTCGCGTGGGAGCTTTAAGCCTGTTTATACTCCGGGGCTTTGACGGCTAACACATTCCCTGTGGGAGCGGGCTTGCCCGCGATGGCGATGGTTCAGCCAATACACATGTTGACTGTGCCGACGTCATCGCGGGCGAGCCCGCTCCCACAGGGATTGTGCAAAATGGCTCACGCCCTCCCCCGGTTCGGAATTCACAATGAGCACCAACAGCACCACACAGCCCGCAACCGGCAGCGCCGAACCGCATTTTCTCGGCACACGCATTCGTGGCTTGCGCAAACGCCGGGGCATGACCCTGGCCGAACTGGCACAGCAAAGCGAACTCACCGCCGGTTATATCAGCCAACTGGAACGCAACCTCGCCTATCCATCGATCCCGGCGCTGTTCAACATCGCCCGCAGCCTGGGCGTGACCATCCAGTGGTTCTTCGCCAGCGAAGCCAACACCAATCCCGAAGACGACGGCGTGGTGGTGCGCAAGAACAGTCGCCTGAGCGTGCATTACGAGGATGGCATCGTCGATCAGTTGCTGACCCCAACCCCCAACCGTCAGCTGGAAATGCTCCACTCACGCTTCCCGCCCGGCACCTATAGCCAGCAAAGCTACAGCCATGAAGGCGAAGAAGCCGGTTACCTGTTGTCGGGCAGTTTCGAGTTGTGGGTGGGCGAGCGTTATTTCCAGCTCAACGAAGGCGACAGCTTCAGCTTCTCCAGCCAGGAACCGCACCGTTACGGCAACCCCGGCGAGGTGGATGCGGTGGTGATCTGGGTGATTACCCCGCCCACCTTCTAGCGCCGCCCGCGCGTCATCGGCTGAGCGCTGCTTGCGCGTTTCAGGGTGTCACTCGGCAACTCCTTGAACAGTGCGCGATAGCTGCTGGAAAACCGTCCCAAATGCCAGAATGACCAGTGCATCGCCACTTCGGCAACGGTGGTTTGCGTCGGTGTGCGGCTGAGCAGTTCACGGCGTGCGCTGTTGAGGCGGCGCAGGCGCAGCCATTGGGTTGGCGCCATGCCGGTATAGGTCTTGAACGCATGTTGCAACTGGCGCAGTGAAACCCCGGCGACCTGGGACAACTCCAGTAAATTCAGGTGTTCTTCGGGCGTGTCCGCCGCCCATTCCCCTACCCTTTTCATGATCGCCCGCTCGCCGGCCCGGCGTTGCAGCGCGCCTTGATCGAGACAGACACAGGCGTTGTCGAGGATGAACAGGCAGTCGTCCAGCAACTGCTGGGTCAGGGCTTCACGGCTCGGTGGATCGATGGTCTGCGACAACCGCGTCAACGTGCCGCTGAGCCAGCGACTGAACAGCGCATTCTGCTGCGAATTGAGCGGCGCCATGAACAGCCCTTCGAGTCGGGCGATATCCAGTTTGTGACGCTGGACAAACTCCGGGCCGAACACCACGGCGATTTCCTGGTAGTTCTCCGGGGTGATCCAGATGTTGCGGCTTTCGCCATTCAACACGTACAGCGCGTTGTCGCTGCGATCGAAACAGAACGCCAGCGAGCCCTGGGGTGCGCTGAAATTCTGCTCGACGCGAGTGTTCATCGACTCTTCGTAAATCTCCACGCCCTGCAAGTCCAGATAGCGCACCAACCCGGCGAAATGCCCCGGCGACATTTGTTGGTAATGCTGGACCCAACCCGGTGTGGCGCGGATTTGCTCGGCGACATCGGCGGTGTTGAAGGCTTGAACCTGTAGTGAATTGCACACTGTCTTAAAGGCTGTCATGGGACGATCTCGCGCACTCTTTTGGTGCGCTTTGTGATGCTTAAAGTGGATAGATGGAACCGCAAGGCTCGCCCAAGATAGTCGTCAACGCGCCACAGGGGAAGTCTCCCGAAGATGAAAACGGCCTTCTCCCGCGTTAACAAAACCAATAACGAGGTCTTTATGAATGCCCCTTTCGATCAGCTGTTCACATGGCTGAAAGATCACAAGATTACCGAAGTCGAGTGCGTCGTCAGCGACCTGACCGGCATTGCACGCGGCAAAATCGCACCCACCAACAAGTTCCTGCATGAGCGAGGCATGCGCCTGCCGGAAAGTGTGCTGTTGCAAACGGTAACCGGGGACTTTGTCGACGACGATATCTACTACGACCTGCTCGACCCGGCCGATATCGACATGGTGTGCAAGCCCGACGCCGATGCGGTGTATGTGGTGCCATGGGCCATCGAACCGACCGCCATTGTCATCCACGACACCTTCGACAAGTTCGGCAACCCCATCGAACTGTCGCCGCGCAACGTGCTGAAAAAAGTCCTGCAGCTGTACACCGATAAAGGCTGGAAGCCCATTGTGGCGCCGGAAATGGAGTTCTACCTGACCCAACGTTGCGAAGACCCGGACTTGCCGCTCAAGGCGCCGCTGGGCCGTTCGGGTCGTGCGGAAAGTGGTCGGCAGTCGTTCTCCATCGACGCGGCCAACGAATTCGACCCGCTGTTCGAAGACGTCTACGACTGGTGCGAACTGCAAGGCCTGGACCTCGATACACTGATCCACGAAGACGGCCCGGCGCAGATGGAAATCAACTTCCGGCACGGCGACGCGCTGGACCTGGCCGACCAGATCACCGTGTTCAAGCGCACCCTGCGTGAAGCGGCGCTCAAGCACAACGTCACCGCGACCTTCATGGCCAAGCCGATCGGCGACGAGCCCGGCAGCGCCATGCACATTCACCAGAGCGTGGTGGACATCGCCACCGGCAAGCCGATTTTTGCTGACGACAACGGCAACATGAGCGAACTGTTTCTGCACCACATCGGCGGCTTGCAGAAATACATCCCCAAAGTACTGCCGATGTTCGCGCCCAACGTGAACTCGTTCCGCCGCTTCCTGCCGGACACTTCGGCACCGGTCAACGTTGAATGGGGCGAAGAAAACCGCACCGTCGGCCTGCGCGTGCCGACCTCCAGCCCGGAGGCGATGCGCGTGGAAAACCGCTTGCCAGGGGCCGACGCCAACCCGTACCTGGCCATCGCCGCCAGCTTGTTGTGCGGCTACATCGGCATGGTCGAAGGCATTGAGCCAAGCGCTGCCGTGCAGGGCCGCGCCTATGAACGCCGCAACCTGCGCCTGCCGATCACCATCGAAGACGCCCTCACGCAGATGGAAGAGTGCGACACCATCGGTCGCTACCTGGGCAGCAAGTTCGTGCGGGGCTACGTCGCGGTCAAACGCGCCGAGCACGAGAACTTCAAACGCGTGATCAGTTCGTGGGAGCGCGAGTTTCTGTTGCTGAGCGTTTAAGCAGCATCACACAGTCCCTGTGGGAGCGGGCTTGCCCGCGATGGCGGTCTGACATCCAAAGATGATGTCGAGCCTGCCGGCCT
>NZ_JBSVWS010000227.1:0-7461 GCF_054071155.1 Pseudomonas sp. SDO5532_S415
GTTTTTTGTGAACGACACAAATCCCCTGTGGGAGCCAGCCTGCTGGCGATGAGGGCCTAACAGACGCCGCAGTTAATCAAGGCTTACGCTTACGCGGCCCGGTATTGAACACCGGCACTTTCCGCACAGGCTTGACCGACGGCTCCGGTGGCGAAGCCTCACCGCTATCCACCCACTTGCCCAGATTGCGTTTACCGCCACCACCGGAAGCCTTTGGCTTCTTCGGTTTTTTCGGCTTCTTGATCACCTGACCACTGGCATCGGTATCCGGCACGCGGTGCTCGGGCTCGAAGTCCGGCTCGTTCTGACGCTTCAAGGTCTGACGGGTCAGCATCTCGATAGCCGACAGCAGATTCACTTCATCGGCACACACCAGAGAAATCGCCTCGCCGGTGGATCCCGCACGACCGGTACGGCCGATCCGGTGAATGTAGTCCTCGGCCACGATCGGCAAGTCGAAATTGACCACCAGCGGCAAATCTTCGATATCCAGGCCACGGGCCGCAACGTCGGTGGCGACCAGGATCTGTACTTCGCTGAGTTTGAAGCGGTCCAGCGCACGCTGACGAGTCGCCTGGGGTTTGTCGCCGTGGATGCCGTCGGCATTGATGCCCAGGCCCTGGAGTTTTTCCACCAGCGCGTCCACGCCGTTGCGGGTCTTGGCGAACACCAGCACCTGCTTCCACTTGCCCTTGCGCATCAAGTGCACAAACAGCTCCGGCTTGCGCTTCTTGTCCACCGTCACCACCCACTGCTTGACGGTGTTGGCCGCCACGTTGCGTGGGCTGACTTCGATGCTCAGCGGATCGTTGAGCATTTGCCCGGCTAACAGGCGAATGTCGTCGGAGAAGGTCGCGGAGAACAACAGGGTCTGACGTTTCTTCGGCAGCGCCTTGTAGATGTTCGCCAGTTCTTCGGAAAAACCCAGATCGAGCATGCGGTCGGCTTCGTCCAGTACCAGGGTTTGCAACTGGTTGAACTTCAGCGCGTTCTGGCGGAACAGGTCGAGCAATCGGCCCGGCGTGGCGACCAACAGATCGACGCCACTGCGCAGCTTCATCATTTGCGGGTTGATGCTGACGCCGCCGTACACCGCATAGGTGCGCAATGGCAGGTTCTCGGCGTACTGGCGCACGGCTTCGTGAACCTGCTCGGCCAGTTCGCGGGTCGGCACCAGGATCAGCGCGCGAACCGAGTTGGCGCTGACTTTCGGCCCTTCCATGGCCAGCAATTGCAGGAGTGGCAAGGCGAAACCGGCGGTCTTGCCGGTGCCGGTCTGGGCCGCGGCCATCAGGTCGCGACCGGCCAGCACCGCCGGAATGGCTTGCGCCTGAACCGGCGTCGGAGTCTGGTAGCCGAGCTTCTCAAGAGAGCGCAACAAGGGTTCGATCAGGCCAAGGGTGGCGAAAGTCATGGAAGTACCGTAGGGAATTCAGCGCGGATTGTTCAAAACAAGATGCAATGGCGCGCAGTTTACCCTAATTCACACGGGATTCTGTCGGCACCACCGTCGGCACGACCTTCGCCACAGGCTGATGTGGTGTCCTTCGCCACTGCGGCAGGCCAATCAGCACCACCGCGCTGATGATCACCAGCATCGCCAGTGCTTCCTCGATACCGATCGTCTCACCGACAAACACGATCCCCAGCAACACCGCCACGGCAGGGTTGACGTAGGCATAACTGGTGGCCGCCGCCGGACGTACGTGTTTCAACAGGTACATGTAAGCGTTGAAGGCGATGATCGAACCGAACACGGTCAGGTACGCCAGCGCGGCCCAGCCTTCGATCGGCGGCATCTTTTCCAGATGCTCGCCGCTGACCGCACTACCGATCAGCAACACCACGCCACCCACCAGCATTTCCACGGCACTGGCCATTGCCCCCTCAGGCAACGGCAAGTGTTTGCTCCACACCGAGCCGAAGGCCCAGGTGGCCGCGGCAAAAATCAGCAAGGCGGCGCCCAATGGGCTCGATTGCAGGTTGGAGCCCAGGTTGAGCATGACGATGCCGATCATTCCCAGCGCGACGCCAGCCCATTCGAGACGGGTATTGCGCGCGCCCCAGAAATAGCCACAGAGCAAGGTAAACAGCGGCACCGTCGCCACCGCCAGCGCGGCCACGCCGGAAGCGACGCCGGTGTGCTCGGCCACGCTGACCGCGCCGTTGCCGCATGCCAGAAGCAATACCCCGATGATCCCGGCGGCTTTCCATTGCGCCCAAGTCGGCGCCGGCGCCCCGCGCCAGCGCAGGAAGGCATACATCAAGGTGCCGGCGATGACGAAGCGGATGCCCGCGAGCAACAAGGGCGGCCAGTACTCCACACCGATGCGGATCACCAGATAAGTCGAGCCCCAAATCACGTACAAAGCGAAAAAGGCAGCGATCAACGGTAAGGGAAAGCGACGTAGGCCGGACATGATGGGCAGCTCACAGGCAGAACAGGTAAACGGCTATTCTAGAAAGGCTGGCGCTGGAAAATAAGTTACAAAACCTGTTTAAAGCGCCAGTACACTTTTCAAAACACGGAGTTCAAGGCTATAAACCGTGCTTTCGAAAGTCCGTCATTTTTCAGGAGTCAGCACGATGGATAAGTACGACCGCATGCTCCTCAGCGCCCTGCTGGAAAACGGTCGCGCGTCCTACGCCGACCTGGCGCGCAAGGTCAACCTGTCGGCCCCGGCCGTGGCCGAGCGCGTGGCCAAACTCGAAGCCAGCGGCGTCATCACCGGTTACCAGGCGAAAGTCGATATGTCCAAGGTCGGCCTGCCGATCCGGTGCGTCATCGAACTGCGCCTGAACCAGCACGGCAACCAGAAAGCCTATGACGACCTGATCCAAATCCCACAACTCACCGAATGCCACCGGGTGACCGGCGACCCGTGCGTGATCATGCAGGCAGCGGTGGGCTCGATGCCGGAGCTGGAAGAGCTGATCAATCGTGTCGCGCAGTTTGGGTTCAGCAAGACGTCGATTGTGTTGTCGAGCGCGATAGAAAAGCGCGTGCCGTTGGGGCAACTGGAAGGGAATGGCAAGGCGATTTGATGTTTGCAGGTGATCCCCTGTGGGAGCGAGCCTGCTCGCGAAAGCGGAGTGTCAGTCGACATCAATGTTGAATGATCAATTTCTTTCGCGAGCAGGCTCGCTCCCACAAGGAACCTACGGTCAGAACCCGCGATAACGCTTGAGATGTTCGCCCACCTTCGCCGCCGGCACTTTCTGCAACTTGCACAGCAAATCATGGGACAGCTCGCGCAAACCATGTTTTTGCCGCAGCTCTTCAGCCAGGTGCGCCGTCAGGTTGGCGGCCATTTCCGCATCGGCCATCGCTCGGTGGGCCTTGCCGGTGTGGGGCAGGTTGGCGAAGGTCGTAAGGGTGCCGAGTTTGTGGTTCGGTGCGGCGGGCATCAGGCGACGGGCCAGTAGCAGCGAACAGGCGAAGTTCTGCAGGCGGGTGCGTTTGATCCGCCCCAGCTCGAAGTCCCAGAACTTCTGGTCGAACGCGGCGTTGTGCGCCAGCAAAGGCGTGGTGCCGACGAATTCGTTGACCTCGTTCATCACCTGCTCCGCCGAGGGCGCGGTGCGCAGCATGGCGTTACTTATACCGGTGAGTTGCTCGATGAACGCCGGGACGCGTACGCCGGCATTCATCAGGCTCTGGTAACGCTCGACGATGCGCCCCTGTTCAAGAATCACCACGGCAATTTCCGTGGCCCGGCAGCTGCTGCTCGGGGAGATCCCGGTGGTTTCAAAGTCGATGACTGCAATGCGTTCCAAACCTGTTTCAACTCCGTAAAAATCAATTCTTGAGCAGCAAGGCGCCTTCGATCGGCACGTAGCGGCTGGCGGCGCGGATCAGCGAGTTGGCGGTCAGGCCCGGCACGCCATAGGCTACCGCCTGAATGCCGTGCTTGCTGATGATGCGCTCCAGCAGCATGTCGAAATCTCCATCGCCGGAGGCCAATACCACTTCGTCGACATGGTCCGCCGCATCCATGATGTCGAGGGTGATACCCACGTCCCAGTCGCCCTTGGCCGAGCCATCGCTGCGCTGGATGTAGGGCTTGAGCTTCACGGTGAAGCCCAGGTTGCGCAGGATCTGCTGGAACTGCTGCTGTTTGCTGTCGCCACGATCGATGGCGTAGGCATAGGCCTCGACGATCTGCCCCTGCTTGCTGATTTCAGCCCACAGCGCGGCATAGTTGAAGTGGCAACCGTAGGCCTGACGCACGGTGTAATAGAGGTTCTGGACATCGGCGAACACAGCGATTTTCTTCACCGCAACATCCCCTTGGTGCGCAGACAGGATCAGGCCCCTGGCCCGAAAGTCGCCCAGTATGCCAGTCCGAAGGAGGGTTCCGCGAAAAATCGGCCGTAGGCACCTGGCAACCTCGGACGAATGGCAGCCCTGCGAGATGACAACCTGTGGCGAGCGAGCTTGCTCGCGCTGGGTTGCGAAGCGGCCCCCGCTCTCTGCTTCGAAAGAAGGGGGCTGCTGCGCAGCCCAACGGGACGGTGCGGCGACCCGACAAGCTCCCTCGCCACAGGGTTAGGTGCTAGATCTGACAGCTTGAATCAGACGAAGGAATCGTCGTCGCCACCAAAGAACGATGAATTGTCATCGCTGTAGTCGGCGTCGGTAAAACCGCCCTGATCATTGCCGTAGGAATCGTTACCGGCCATGCGCTGATCGTCGCCCCAGCCATTGTTACTTTGGTCGTTGACCTGGGCCGGCTCGTCCTTGATGACTTCGACGACTTCCTGCGGTTGCTGATTGTGATGGAACAGGCTGCTGATGCCTTGTGCCAGCATCACGCCACCCGCCACCCCGGCCGCGGTTTTCAGCGCGCCGCCGAGGAAGCTGCTGCCTGCTGCAGGCATCTGTTGTTGTGGCGCGTAGTTCTGTTGCGGCGAGGCACCGAAATTCTGCTGCGGCGGCTGCGAATTGAATGAGGACCGCCCCGGCTCTTGCCAGCCGCCACCGTTCGACACTGGCGCACTTCGGTTTGGCGCAGGCTGTGGATCACGGGTGCCACTGCCGAAAATGCTCGACAGAAAACCTCCGCTGCTCGGCGCCGGAGTCGCTGTCTGCGCCTTCGCCTGTTGCAGGTCAGCCTGCAATTGCTGAATTTGCGCGGTCAGTTGTCGGTTCTGTTCATCGAGGCTTTTGATCGCCGCCTCTTGCACCAGGATCGCCTGGGTCATGAAATAACCTGCCGCGGGCTGGCGAGTCAGGTGTTCCTTGATCCGCGCCTCGGCCTGGGCATCGCGCGGGGCTGAGTCCGCTTCGGCCTGCTGCAGCCGGGAAAACAGTCCATCGATCAGGGTTTGTTCTTCGTTGTTCATGGCGACCTCGTAGATTGCCGGGGAAATCGTTGCCCTTTCCCACTCAGGATAAGGTGCTCGACCTTAATGGAGACTGAAACAAGTTGTTTCAATGACCTTTACCGAACGTTTACGTTTGCGCCCTCCTCCACTTCATCGGTTAAAGTGAGCCACTGCTTTCAACCTGCGATACCGACTGATGAATCCGTTCGATGTACTGCGTGACTCCCTGTATTTCTTCAAGCGCAATCTGGGCCAGATCGTGCGGCTGTGCCTGCCGCTGGTGATCGTCGAAGCCCTGTTGCAACAAGTGGTCGACCGCTCCACCGAGCCGGACAGTTTCCCCGGCATCAGTGTGATGGTCGGCCTGCTGGTTTATCCGCTGTACACCGCCGCGTTGATCCTGTTTCTCGATGCCCGCAGCCGTGGCGAATCGCCAGGCAACCGCGAGCTGCTGTCGCGATCCGCCTACCTGTGGCCGCGATTCGCCCTGCTGACCGCCCTCAACACCCTGCTGATTCTGCTGGGCCTGTCGCTGTACTTCCTGCCAGGCATCTGGCTGATGGTGACCCTGGCGTTCGGTGAGTACCTGCTGGTCTTGCGTGGCCTGGCGCCACTGGCGGCGATGAAGGAAAGCCTGCGCCTGACCCGCGGCCATTTCATGCGCATCCTGGTGTGCATTCTGTGCGTGATGGCACCGTTGTGGCTGCTCAAGGGCGCGACGCTGGCGGTCTATCCCGAGCCGCAGAACCCGGTGATCTCGCTGCTGATCGACAGCGCCCACAGCTTCCTGCAACTGTTCACCAGCGTGGTCATCTTCCGTCTGTTCATGCTGATCAGCGAAGTGCCGGAAAAAATCGACGGGCCACTCTGACCTTGGGCGACCGACCGTCAGTCGGGTATGCTCGGGGTCAATTTCCGTAACGCTAAAAGCCGAGCCATGACCCGACTACTGCGCTACACCTTGCTGGGATTGCTGATGGTCATCGGTCTGGCCGGCGTGATGATCTACAGCCTGACCTGGCGCCCCGAAGCCAGGGAGGTGCTGCCGGTCAGTTGCAGTACCCGGGCACCGTCCCTGGCGCCCGGCCAGGCGCTGAAGGTGATGACCTGGAACGTCCAGTACCTGTCGGGAAAGCGTTACGTATTCTGGAATGACCTGGCAGCCGGCGCCGACGATGCCCCTACCCCCGAAGACATGGCCTTCAGCCTTGATGAAGTGGCACGGGTGATTCGCGACGAACAACCGGACGTGGTGCTGTTGCAGGAACTGGATGACGGCGCCAAGGCCAGCGATTACCAGAACCAGCTCAAACTGCTGCTGGAACGGGTCGCCGATCTGTATCCCTGCAGCGTCCACGCCTTCGACTGGAAGGCTGACTTCGTTCCCGATCCCCATATCTTCGGCAGCGTTGGCCGGCAACTGGCGACCTTGAGCCGTTATCAGATCGATCATGCCCAGCGCCTGCAATTACCGGTCGCCCCGAGCAATCTGATCAACCGCCAGTTTCAACCGAAAAACGCCTTGCTGGTCGCCTACCTGCCGTTGAGCGACGGCGGTCAACTGGCCGTGCTCAACACCCACCTGGACCGCGTGACGCAACCGGACGAGACACTGCAAACGCAGATTTCCGCCGTGGCCAAAGTCCTCGACAAGTTCGAAAGCCGCGGTACGCCCTGGCTGATCGGCGGCGATTTCAATCTGTTGCCGCTGGGGCAATACCAGCGCCTGCCCAGTGAGCAACGCACGCCCTACACCGCCGACAGCGCCTTGCACGCCCTGTGGGACAAATACCCGATGATCCCCACCAACAATGAAGCCAGCGGCATCGACCGCGCCCGCTGGCTGACCCACTACCCCAACGACCCGGGACTGAACGGCCCGGACCGCACCGTTGATTACCTGTTTTACAGCCCTCGCATCAAACGTGTCGAGGCGATGGTCCGGCAGGACGATACGTTGCGTATTTCCGATCATTTGCCGGTCATTGCGCGGTTCTTGCTCCCCGCCACCCCTTGATCCATGTTTCCAGGCGAATGCATAACCTGTGGGAGCGAGCCTGCTCGCGAAAGCGGTATGTCAGTCTGTGTCAACGTTGAATGATCCACCCCACTCGCCAAAAAGCTCGCTCCCAC
>NZ_JBSVWS010000228.1:0-7355 GCF_054071155.1 Pseudomonas sp. SDO5532_S415
TTTAGTTTTGCGGTGCCTGATTTGCCCTCTTCGCGAGCAGGCTCGCTCCCACAGTATTAAAGGGTGTGCAGGCTGATGAAACCGTCGGCGTCTACACGGGCAACAACTGAATCATAACTGCCCAACACGGCATGCCCCGTCTCCATCGGCTGATCATGGGTCGCCGTGACAATCACCAGATCCGCCCCCGCCGCTTGCGCCGCGAGTATCCCCACCGTGGCGTCTTCGAACACCAGGCAATCCGTTATCTCGACATCCAGCCGCCGGGCAGCCAGCCGATAACCGGCCGGATCAGGCTTGCCGACGCTGACGTCCTCGGCGGTGACCATCACGTCCGGCTCGGGAATTCCGGCGGCGGCCATGCGGCGCAATGCCAGCGTCCTGGGTGCCGAGGTGACGATGGCCCATTGATGGGCCGGCAGTGACCGGAGAAACCGCGCCGCCCCGACCACCTCTGCAACCCCTTCGACATCCTCGATTTCCGCTGCGGTGATCCACGCGGTTTCGGCCTCGGCATCGACACCGGGCAAGGCCAGGCGCTGGATGGTATCGATGGCGCGGGCACCGTGGATGGTGGGCAGGAAGGTCTCGACATCGACACCGTGGCGCATGGCCCAGTGGGTCCAGACGCGCTCGGCGGCGGCAATCGAAGTAAGGATGGTGCCGTCCATGTCGAACAGGAAGGCACGGTACGGGAGGTTGTAGATGGCGTCTGGAGTAGACAAAAGGGTCCTTCCTGTCTCAAGGAGATGGCAGATGTCTTGAGGAATGTACACGATCATTCATGTACGGCGTGAGTTGAACGCACCATCCACGCAATCGAGCAACTGCCCCAGGGCCCAGGGTTTCTTGATGAACGAGACGTTGTGCCGCACGCCGGAGCTTTGCGGGGTTTCGTAGCCGGACATGATCATGATCGGTTTGTCCGGCCAGCGATCGCCGAACAGGTTGGCCAGGTCTGCGCCGTTGAGGGTGCCGGGCATGGTGATGTCCGTCAGCAATAATCCGACGCCCTGCGCATGACGCTGCAAGTACACCGATGCGGCGTCCGCACTGGTCTGCGGTTCCACCACATAGCCTTCTTCCTGAAGAATTTCACAGAGAAATTCCAGAATCAGCGGGTCGTCCTCAACCACCAGAATCAACCCGCCATGAAGGTCTCCACCTGCAGTCGGTACTCGACTCATGACCTTGCCGCTCCCTGTATGCCTCAACGATTTCGCGGGCTCTAATCCGCTACCTACAGGTATGAGCAGCGGCATCGACGGAAATTCATTTTTGATACAGGGAGGCGACGAAATCAGGCGTCCTGCAAGATCAGGTCGGCGCCCTTCTCCGCCACCATCAGCACTGCGGCGTGGGTATTGCCGGAGGTCACGTTAGGGAAAATCGACGCATCGACGATGCGCAAACCGTCCAGGCCATGGACCTTGAGGCGCTTGTCCACCACCGAGTTCTGCTCATCGGCCCCCATGGCGCAGGAGCCGCACAGGTGATAGATCGAACCGCTGTTTTCGCGGAAGTACTGCAGCATCTGCTCGTCGGTTTCGACCACAGGTCCTGGCAGCACTTCTTCGACGGTGATGCCCTTGAGCGCCGGCGCGCCCATGATCTTGCGCATCAGGCGGCTGCCCTGGATCACCTCGTCGATGTCCTTCTGGGTACTCAGGTAGTTGGGGTCGATCAGCGCCGCGTCCCGCGGGTTCTTCGAAGCGATCTCGATGTGCCCGCGACTGGTCGGACGGCAGGGGTTGAAGCACAGCAGGAAGCCTGAATACGGCTCGGGCTTGAGGCTGGCCTTATTGTTTTTCGGGATCTGGTATGACAGCGGATTGAAGTACAGCTGCAGGTTCGGATTGACCTGCTGCGCATTGCCACGGAAGAAACCGCCCGCCTGATTGACGCTCATGGCCAGCGCGCCTTTGCGGGTGAACAGATACTTCAGGCCGAGCTTGAACTGGCCGAACAGCGAACTGAGCTGGTCGTTGAGCGTCGGGATATTGGCTTTGTAGTAATAGCTCGCGCACAGGTGATCCTGCAGGTTCTGCCCCACCGCCGGCAGGTGCTTGACCAGGGGGATGTTGTGCTTGTTCAGCAGCGCCTGATCGGCGACGCCGGACAGTTGCAGAATCTTCGGCGTGTCGACGGCACCTGCGCAAAGGATCACTTCCTTGTTTGCGGTGAAGGTGCGTGCCACGCCGTGCTGGGTCACGGAAATTCCGGTCGCCCGGCCGTTATCGAACAGCACGCGATCCACCAGGGCGTAATGCTCGACAGTCAGGTTCGGCCGGCTCAATGCCGGATGCAGATGGGCAAAGCTGCTGGAACAGCGCTGGCCGTCGCGAGTGTTGACGTCGTAGATCCCCGCGCCCTCGAACGTCGGGCCGTTGAAATCCTCGCTCAGCGGGTAGCCCAGTTCATCGCAGCCCTTGAGGAACACATCGCAGATCGGATGGGTCTGGCCCTTCATCGGGGTGATGCTGATCGGGCCGCTGCCACCGTGGTATTCGCTGTCGCCCAGCGGATGGTTTTCCAGTTTGCGAAAATACGGCAGCACGTCCGAAAAACCCCAGCCGTCGTTGCCGTTGGCCGCCCAGTCATCGAAATCGTGGGCCTGCCCACGCACGTAGATCATCGCGTTGATCGAACCCGAGCCACCCTGCACTTTGCCGCGCGGGGCGTAGATTTCACGGTTGCCCAGTTGCTTTTGCGGCTGGCTGTAGTACATCCAGTTGAAGGTCGGGTTGTAATACATTTTGGCGAAGCCGACCGGGATCCTGAACCACAGGGAACTGTCCTTTCCGCCCGCCTCCAGCAGCAACACCGTGTGTTTTCCGGAGGCCGAGAGGCGATTGGCCAGGACGCAGCCTGCGGCGCCAGCGCCAGCGATGATGTAGTCGTATGTCATGCACGGTTACCGCGTAAGTCGTTATTCAAAAAAACGCCCGGTCAAGGGGCAAGTCCCTTGTGGGAGCGAGCCTGCTCGCGAAAGCGGTATGTCAGTCGACATCAATGCTGCGTGTCAGTCCGTCTTCGCGAGCAGGCTCGCTCCCACAGGGATTGGCGCCATTTCCATCAGCCCTTGGCCGGCGATGTGTCTTTGACGTCGGCCGGGGTCGGCGCCATTTGCAGGTGCAGGCGTGAACCCGTGTACGGCGAATGCCTGCGCACCACGTCCATGTTCAGCTCGACGCCAAGGCCCGGTTCGGTGGACGGAATGATGTAGCCGTCCTCCCACTGCAACGGCTTGGTGAGCACTTCGGCATGGAAACCGCCCCAGGTCATGATGCTTTCCTGGATCAGGAAGTTCGGCGTGCAGGTGGCCAGCTGGAAGCTCGCGGCGGCACCGATCGGCCCGTTGTAGAGGTGCGGGGCGATCTGCGCGTAATAAGCCTCGGCCATGCTCGCAATCTTCTTCGCTTCCAGCAGACCACCACAGCGGGCGACGTTCATTTGCAGGATCGACGCACCGCCGGCCTGCAACAGCTTGAAGAATTCGTACTTGGTGGTCAGGCGCTCACCCGTGGCAATCGGGATGCTGGTCTTGGCCGCGACTTGCGCCATGGCGTCTTCCTGGCCCGGCGGTACGGGCTCTTCGAACCACAGCGGATCGTACTTCTCAAGGCGCTTGGCCAGACGGATTGCCGAGGACGGCACCATTTGCCCGTGAGTACCGAACAGCAGGTCGCACTTGTCGCCCACCGCTTCGCGGATCTTGCGGCAGAAAGTTTCGCAGCGCTCCAGCACTTCCAGCGAAATTTGATGCCCGGAGTACGCGGTGTACGGCCCCGCCGGGTCGAACTTCACGGCGGTGAAGCCTTTGTTCATGTTCTCGATGGCGCATTCGGCGGCCAGGTCCGGGTCATCGTAGTCGTACTCGCCACGGCTGTTGAGCGGATAGAGGTAGGTATAGGAACGCAGCCGTTCATGGACTTTACCCCCCAACAATTCGTACACAGGTTTGTTCGCGGCCTTGCCGATGATGTCCCAGCAGGCCATTTCCAGGCCACTGACCACGCCCATCATCGTCAGGTCCGGACGCTGGGTGAAACCGCTGGAATAGGCCTGGCGGAAAAAGCGCTCGATGTGGTGCGGGTCCTGGTTGAGCAGGTAGCGTTCGAACACGTCTTCGATGATCGGCAGCATGGCCTTGGGGCCGAAGGTCGCGGCGTAGATCTCGCCGACGCCTTCGATGCCGCAATCGGTCTTGAGCTTGACGAACAGCCAGTACATGCCGCCGATGTGCGGTGGCGGAACGGCAACGATATGGGTTTCAAGGGCGACGATTTTCATCTCAGGCACCTGTCTTCAAAGCTGACTTGTTGAAAGATTGACGATTGATACGGGCGCGCAGGGCCAGGGCCGCGAGGGTCCCGAGCAGGCCGACGAACGCGATGTAGCCGAAATACAGCTTGTAACCAAAGGCACCGGGGAAATGCTCGGTGAGGTAGCCGTTGATCAACGGAATGAATGCGTCCGGCAGGTAACCAACGACCGAGACGATGCCAATAGCGAGCCCGGTGATGCGCAGCGGAATGTTGCAAGTGTCGAGAATCGCCCAGTACAAGCCGCGAATGGCGTAGGTCATCAGGCCAATGAAAATCACTGTAGCGATCAGCAGGCCCATGCTGCCCAGTGCCGGGAACACGATCAGGCCGACCATCGCCAGGGTCGCCAGGAACAGCGCGACGATCAGCACCGAAATGTTGGAGAACTTGTCCCCCAGCCAGCCACCGCCGATGCCGCCGATGGGGCGCATCCACAACTTGATGGTGGTGATGGTGCCGGCCATGACCGCGGTCATGCCGCCGCCCTGCAGGTAGTCGGAGAAGCTGTAGGTGGCCCAGAAGATGTGATAGCCGCAGAACACAATGGCGGTGACCAGCCACAGTTCAGGAATTTTCACCAGTGTCGCCAGGTCGCTGAGCAGGTTGAACTTGCCCTTCTCCACCGGCGCCGTTTCTTCCATCGACTTAGGATCTTTGATCAGCACCAGCACGCAGCCGATGGCGATACAGGTAAAGGCATACAGGTAGACGACATGCTTGAAGCCTTCGGCCGCCGACTCGCCACGGGTTTCGGTGGCGAAGGCAAACAGCCCCAGGGCGACCGTCGCCAGCAAGGCTTCCACCAGACCGCGACCGCCATCGAGGATGCCGAAAAAACGGCCCTGTTCAGTATGGTGGGCGATCATCTTCACCCGCTTGAGTACCGAGGCCCAGAAGGTCAAACCGGTGGTCAGGCCCCAGCAGCCGAAGATGATCATCAGCCCGGTCATCGATGGCGCGGTGGAGTACCACAGGCCCAGGACACCGGTCGCCACCAGCGAAAAGAAAATCAGGAAACGCGGGGCGATACGGTCGGCCAGCCAGCCGCTCGGCAAATAACTCAGGAGGAAAATCGTACCGAGCATCGAGTACAGATAACCCAGCTCGCTGTGGTTGATCTGGAACACTTCGAGCATGGTGGTCTGGTAGACCTGACGCAGGTACAGGATCGGGTAGATCGCACCGGCGGCCAGCACCAGCAGCATCAGTTGAAAATAGCGACTTCCCTTGTCGCTGTGGCTTTTCGAAGCCGCGTTGGAACCCTGAACAGCGGCAGCAGTGGATGCGTGCTTGGACATTGAGTAGACCTCTGGCGCCCGGTGTCCGGGCGCTCGGATAATTGTTGTTATTAGAGGAGCAGCTGCAAGCTACAAGCTTCAAGCGGCAAGCCAGAGCTGCTCACCGATCGCTTTAACTTGCAGCTTGAAGCTTGAGGCTTGTAGCTGCCGTCTTAGTACTTCATGACGACCAGTCGCGTCTGGGTGAATTCGAGCATGCCGTGCTTGCCGTCGTCGCCGCCCAGGCCCGAGCGTTTCCAGCCGGCGTGGAAGCCCTGATACGGATCGGCCGGGGTGCGATTGACGTACAGTTCACCGGCCTCGATGGTGCCGGCGACTTTCATCGTGGTGCGGTAGTTCTCGGTGTAGAGCACCGAAGACAGGCCGAACTGGTGATCGTTGGCCATGGCCAGGGCTTCGTCGATGTCGCGGTACTTGAGCACCGGCAGCACCGGGCCGAAGATTTCTTCCTGGATAATTTCCATGTCCTGGCGGCAACCGCTGAGCAAGGTCGGCGGATAGAAATGGCCTTTGCCCTGCGGAATGAAACCGCCGGTTTCCAGCACCGCACCGTCGGCAATGGCCCGCTCGACCATAGCGTGGATGTTCTGCTGCGAACTGGCGTTGACCAATGGCCCCATGAAGGCCGGATCCACGGCGCGATCGCCGAATTCCACGGCGCTGATTTTTTCTTTCAGCAGGCCGAGGAATTTTTCATAAACGCTTTCCTGCACATAGACCCGCTCCACCGCCGTGCACAACTGGCCACAGTGGGTGGTCTTGGAGGCCACGATTGCAGTGGCCGCAGCTTCAAGATCGGCATCAGCTTCGATGATCGCCGGCGTCTTGCCGCCCAATTCCAGCGATGGCTTGGCGATGTTGGCCTTGCAGTAGTCGAGGACGATGCGCCCGGCGTTGACGCTGCCGGTCAGAGTGATCAAGCCCACGGCCTTGTGGGTGCAAACAGCGGCAGCGGTGGCGTGGTCCATGGTCAGGATGTTGATCACGCCCGCTGGCATTGCGCATTGCTGCACCGCCTTGGCGATCTCAAAGGCCGAGATTGGCGTGTTGTTGCTCGGACGCACGACCACGGTGTTGCCGGCAATCAGCGCCGGGGCGATTTTGCGCAACAGGGTGTAGACCGGGTAATTGAACGGGATCAGGCAGGCGACCACGCCAATCGGCTCGCGGTGAAGGAACAGGTTTTCATCCGGCGTGTCGCTGGGAATGATCTCGCCTTCGATGCGCCGCGCCCATTCGGCGTGGTAGCGGGTGATCTGCGCCGCGTAACGGGCTTCGTTACTGGCGTCGGCCAGGCTCTTGCCGGACTCGGCGGCCAGGGCTTCACCAATGCTTTCGGCGCGGGTATCAAGGGCATCGGCGAAGGCACGCAGGTGTTCGGCGCGCTCGATGCTGGTGAGTTTGCCCCAGGCTTTCTGCGCGGCGGCGGCGGCCTCCACGGCGAAAGTGGCTTCATCGGCGGTGGCGGCAGAGACCTCGCCGACCCGTTCTTCGGTCGCCGGGTCGTAGACCGCGATCAGCGCAGCGCTGGCCGGCTCAATGAATTGCCCGTTAACAAAGTTTCGCTCGAGTCGCATGTGCATCGCCCATCGTTGTTTTTATCCAGTGCGAGCAGTCTTGGCATCCGAGGCTCGTTGGACAAACGATTTATTGAGCGATGTAACATTCGAAAAACGCATGTTACCCCTCAAACGATGGAATCCCTTGTGGGAGCGAGCCTGCTCGCGAA
>NZ_JBSVWS010000229.1:0-7265 GCF_054071155.1 Pseudomonas sp. SDO5532_S415
GATCATTTCCCGTTAGAGCATTTAACCCTGTGGGAGCGAGCTTTCTCGCGAAGGCGGTTTATCAATCAACATTGATGGTGACTGGCAGACCTCTTTCGCGAGCAGGCTCGCTCCCACAATTGGTTCTCTATCAATCCAGTGGCATCACGGTGACGCGGACCTCAGGGTCATGATTGCCGCCTCCCAGAATCACCCCCCGCAACGGCGACACATCGGAAAAATCCCGGCCCCAGGCCAGGGTGATGTGTTCCAGTGCCGGCTGCACGTTGTTGGTAGGGTCAAAATCCACCCAACCCAGCACTGGGCAATACACCGACACCCAGGCATGGGAGGCATCGGCGCCGATCAGTCGTGGCTGACCGGGCGGCGGCTGGGTCAGCAGGTAACCGCTGACATACCGCGCGGCCAGACCTCGGGAGCGTACGCATGCCAGCATCAGGTGGGCGAAGTCCTGGCAGACCCCGCGCCGACGCTCCAGCACTTCCACCAGCGGCGTTGCCACTTGGGTGGCTTCGGCATCGAAGGTGAATTCGCTGAAGATTTTCTCCATCAATGCCTGCACGCCCAGCAACAGCGGTCGACCTGCCGGAAAGCAGCTGTCCGAAAACTCGACGAAATTGCGCTTCAAATGCACGTAGGGCGATTGAAACCGATAACGGCACGCATCCAGCAATTCAGCTGAAAGCGGCTGACTGCTGTAGGTCAATGCGTTGCGGGTTTCTTCCCAGGCCGGGGACAGATTGAAATCCAGCGCAGGCCGGGGCAGCACTTCGATCGTGAGGCTGGCATTGACGAGCAGTTCATCATGAGGGCGCTCGAACGCCAGCCGGGTCAGCGGGTTGCCGAATACATCGAGTTCATCACGGCGGGTCGTCGGGTCCGGACTGATCTGCAATTGCTGCTCGGTGCAACGTTGCCAGGTGCAAGGGCGCGGCCACAGGTGCGCCAGTTGCTGGGCCAGGGAAACCGGGCTGTCGTAGTGATAATGAGTGTCGTGGAAAATCTGGTATCGAGCACTCATCAGACGGACACCGTACGCTGGCTGACATCATCGACATGGGCAAAATGACGCAAGGCCAGGCGATCGGATACTTGCCCGCTGGCATCGGCGATCTCTTGCAGCAGATCGGCCAAACCTTCGAGTGCCGCGCGCACGCTGGTTTCGCCGAACAGCGGGTTTTCCAGGCACCCCAAGTCAAATCGCGCCAGTCGCTCCACCAACTGGGGCAACCCGGTTTCTCGCGGGGCACCAAAGTCATCGTTCAGGCGTTTGAGGGTACGACTCACCAGTTTCAACTGGAACAGCACGGCGTGAGGGTTCTGCTCGTCGAGCAGCAACAGGTCCAGCACCGGGATCAACTGCGCCACCGCCAGATACCGCGAACGGTAGGTGATACTGCTGTTGCCCAGCTCCAGCAACCATTCGAGACCGGCCTGATCGAACGCGCCCGCACCCCGCAAGAACGCCGCCAGACTGCCGCTGAGAAATTGCAGGCGCTCTATCCGCCGACCGATCATCAAAAAGCGCCAGCCTTCGTCCCGGGTCATGTCGTCGAGGGCAAAACCGGACAGCGCCGCCAGAGACATCACCAGACGGTTGAGGAAATCCAGCAGCTCGCCGAAGTCCGGCTCATCGGTCTCCAGCTCCATGGCTTCACGTTGCAACTCCACCAGCGCTTGCCAGTTTTCCCGCGAAAGCTTGCCGCGTACCTGCGAAGCCGCCCACTGCAAGCGCTGCAGGTTGGAACGCAAGCTGAACGGCCAGTCATCGCCAAGTATCGCCGCCAACAGGCGCTCCGGCAGCTCGCCTTCATCGGGCAACAGCATCAGCCGTTCGCCCAGGTCAACTGCCGCCTGCAGCGCCTGTGGGTCATCGCCGTCCACATAGCGCGCCAGCATGATGCGCAGCAATCGCGCACTGTCATCGCAACGCTCGCAATAACGGCCGAACCAGAACAGGTTTTCCACTACGCGCGATGGCAGATAGGGGTCGCGTCGTACCAGATCATGCACGCCGACGTTGCGCTGGGCTTTCCATTGCTCGCCACTGGGCGGGCGATCGCCCAGCACCCAAGTGTCCTTGCTCGCACCACCCCGCTGCATCGACACCACTTCGGCATCGGCCTCGGCGGCCACTCGGGTCAACCCGCCGGGCAACACCCGATAACCATCGTGGCTGGCCACCGCATACACGCGCATGCCGATCGCCCGGGGCTGTAACTGCCCACCCTCGGCCTGCCAGATGGGTGCCTGGGACAACTGCGCCAATTCTTGCGCGACATAAGCATAAGGCCGCGCCTGCATGCGCTCGGCGAGCTCATCGCGCTGTTTTTCACTCAAATCGCGACCAAAGACCGGTGTAAAGCTCTGGGACGGGAACGCCGGTTTGATCAGTAATTCCGGCAATTTCTCCAGCGCCTGGGCCAGTACGGGGGCTTCGCCACACCACCAGGTGGCGATGGACGGCAGGATCAGTGCTTCACCGAACAGGAATTGGCTGATTTTCGGCAGGAAACCCAGCAATCCCGGCGACTCCAGCACGCCGCTGCCCAGGGCGTTGGCCACCAGTACCCGCCCTTGTCGCACGGCCTCAAGCAGACCCGGTACGCCCAGTGCCGAATCGGTACGCAGTTCCAGCGGGTCGCAGAAGTCGTCATCGAGGCGGCGCATGATCGCGTGGACGCGGCGCAGGCCACTCAGGGTTTTCAGGTAAACCGTGGCATCACGCACCGTCAGGTCGCCCCCCTCCACCAGCGGATAACCGAGTTGGCGAGCGAGGTACAAATGTTCGAAGTAGCTTTCGTTGAATCGCCCCGGCGTCAGCAGTACCACCAGTGGCGCGTCTCCATCGCTGGGTGCCTGGCGGGCCAGGGTTTCCTGAAGCGTGCGGAAGAAGCCGGCCAGATGCTGCACTTTCAGATCGCGGTACAACTCGGGGAAAGCCCGGGAGACGATGGTACGGTTTTCCAGCGCATAGCCGGCTCCGGAAGGCGCTTGAGTACGATCCGCCGTGACCCACCAGCGGCCATCGGGAGTGCGCGCCAGATCCACGGCATACAGATGCAGAAAGGCGCCATCAGGCGGGCTGATGCCCTGACAGGGCCAGAGAAAGTTGTTGTGGCCGAATACCAGTTCGGCCGGCAGCAAACCTTCGGCGATCAGGCGCTGCGGCCCATACAGGTCGGCGAGCACGGCATTGAGCAATCGGGCACGCTGGGCGATACCGGCCGACAACTGTTCCCACTCGTCAGCGGCAATCACATGGGGCAGCAGGTCCAGTTCCCACGGCCGATCGGCGCCCTTGGGGTCGGCATAAACGTTATAGGTAACGCCGTTTTCCTGAATCTGCCGGGTCAGCAGTGCCTGCCGCTGCACCAGTTGCGCTGGCGTGCTGCGCTGCAATTGGTCGAACAGTCGGCGCCAGTGCGGACGTACCCCGCCGCTGTCGTCGAGCAGTTCGTGATAGGTGCCCGCCGTCAGCGGGTAGCGGTCTAGCAGGTCAGGCATGGAAAGCTCGGCAGACAGCAAGGAACGGTCAGACTAACGCAGGCTCATGACGCCCGGATATACGAAAAATCCGAGCGTCGCGTACGGTTTAGAAACATCGTAAATCGAGCGTCATCGGCAGCTCGTCATTGATTTCCAGAATCGGTATCGGAAGTTTCCCTGGCGTGTGTCCGATGCGGAAGAATCGCGCCATGCGCCGGCTCTCGGCTTCATTGGCATTGATCGGTAACGTCTCGTAATTGCGCCCGCCCGGATGTGCGACGTGGTACTGACAACCCCCCAGTGAACGGCCCATCCAGGTGTCGAGCAGGTCGAATACCAACGGTGCATGAACCGGGATGGTCGGTTGCAAACAGTTCGCCGGTTGCCAGGCACGAAATCTTACGCCAGCGACGAATTCGCCTACACGTCCGGTTGGCTGCAATGGCACCGGGATGCCGTTGCACGTCAGCACATAACGCTGTGGCGGCAGGCCCGTGAGCTTGATCTGCAAACGCTCCAGGGATGAATCCACATAGCGCACCGTGCCGCCGACCGCGCCCTCCTCGCCCAGCACATGCCATGGCTCGAGTGCCTGCCGCAGTTCCAGCGCGATACCACTGACGGCGTAATCGCCCACCTTGGGAAACCGGAACTCCAGATGCGCCGCAAACCACTCGGCCCGCACCGGATAACCCGAGGCATTGAGATCGACGATCACGTCGGCGAAATCCTGCTCGATAAAGTGCGGCAACAAGAACCGGTCATGCAGCTCCGTGCCCCAGCGCGCCAGTTTCGGCGGCGCGTAAGGCTCGCGCCAAAACTTCGCCACCAGCGCTCGCAGCAGCAGCTGCTGAGCCAGGCTCATGCGTGCATGGGGTGGCATTTCAAAAGCGCGCAACTCCAGCAAGCCAAGGCGTCCTGTGGCGCCGTCCGGCGAATACAGTTTGTCGATGCAGAACTCGGCGCGATGAGTGTTGCCCGTGACGTCGATCAGTAAGTTACGCAGCAGTCGGTCGACCAGCCACGGCGGGCATTCCTCGCCGGGTTCCGGCATCTGGGCAAAGGCGATTTCCAGTTCGTACAAGGCGTCGTTACGAGCTTCGTCGACGCGCGGCGCCTGGGATGTCGGGCCGATGAACAGCCCGGAAAACAGATAGGACAGTGATGGATGGTTATGCCAGTAACTGATCAGGCTGCGTAACAGATCCGGGCGACGCAGAAACGGCGAGTCAGCCGGTGTCGCACCGCCCAGTACGAAATGGTTTCCGCCACCGGTGCCGGTGTGCCGGCCGTCGATCAGGAATTTCTCGGTAGTGAGTCGGGTCTGTCGGGCTTCCTCGTACAGAAATTCGGTGCGCTCGACCAGTTCATCCCAGGTCGCGGATGGCTGCACATTGACCTCGATTACACCGGGGTCAGGGGTGATGCGCAAATTGCTCAAACGCGGATCGCTCGGTGGTTCATAGCCTTCGAGCAGTACCGGGCAATGCAGCTCCTCGGCAGTGGCTTCGATGGCGGCGACCAGTTCCAGATAGTCCTCAGCGCGTTCCAGCGGTGGCATGAACAGGTACAACCGCCCCTCCCGCGCCTCGGCGCAGAACGCCGTGCGCGTCAGCCAGTCGGCGGATTCGTCGATCTTCGGCATGCACTCCTGCGCCTCGGCCGGCTCGCCATGGCTGTTCAACCGTGCGGTGTCAGGCAGCGGCGGGAAATCCTGATTCGGGTCCTGTTGATGAATGAATGGGTACTCAGCCGCTTTCACCCAAGGCTGCGAGCCGAGCGGCAGCCGATAGCCCAGTGGCGAATCTCCCGGTACCAGCCGGCAATGCTCGTCGCGCAGATACCAGCGCCCGCTTTGCCACTGATCGCCCTTGGCGGTACGGGCCAGCGGCAGCACCTGCCCGATGACCTTGTCCAGGCCCTGGCTGAAGACTTTGCGCAGCCGCGCACGCTCCAGCGGTTCTTCAAGACGTGAGTCTTCGGCGCTGACGTTCTGCGGCAACGTGCCTTCGCGCCAGAGGTAGTAGAAATTGTCTTCGTAGGCCGGAAACACAAAGCGTGTCGGAATTTTCAGGCGTTCAGCCACACTCGCCAAAAAGCGCCCGGCCAATTCGCCATTGGCGCCATAGTCATGCTGTTCATCGGCAATCAGCGCGCTGTTATGCCAGATCGGCACACCGTCGCGACGCCAATAGCAATTGAGCGACCAACGCGGCAGCTGCTCGCCGGGATACCACTTGCCTTGACCGAAATGCACCAGCCCTTGAGGCGCGTAGCGCTTACGCATGCGCTGGAAGAGTTCGGCGGACAGCCGACGCTTGTTCGGGCCCAGTGCGGCGGTATTCCATTCGGCGCCGTCAGGGTCATCGATGGAAACAAAGGTTGGCTCGCCACCCATGGTCAGACGCACGTCGCCTTCGAGCAGGTCGGCATCAATCTGCCGGCCCAGGGCCTGGATCGCCAGCCACTGCTCTTCGGTGTAGGGCTTCGTGACCCTTGGCGCCTCCCAGATCCGTTCCACCGACATTTCATGGCTAAATTCACACTCGCAAGGTTCCACCAGGCCGCTGATCGGTGCCGCGGAGGACGGATCGGGACTACAAGCCAATGGGATATGCCCTTCACCCGCAAACAGCCCAGAGGTTGCATCCAGGCCGATCCAGCCCGCGCCGGGCAAGTAGACCTCGCACCAGGCATGCAGATCGGTAAAGTCCACCTCGGTGCCGGAAGGACCGTCGAGGCTTTTCACGTCGGCGGTCAACTGGATCAGGTAACCCGAGACGAAGCGCGCTGCCAGCCCTAGGTTGCGCAGCAGTTGCACCAGCAGCCACGCCGAATCGCGGCACGAACCCGAAGCCTGTTCCAGGGTGTGCTCAGGCGTTTGCACACCCGGCTCCATGCGGATCAGGTAGTCGACGTCTTCGCTCAGGCGCTGGTTGAGCGCGACGAGAAAATCCACGGCGGGCAGCGGCGTACGGTCGATGCCCTCCAGATAGGCCTGGAACTTCGGTGTCAGGGGCAAGGTTTCCAGGTACGGCGCCAATTCTTTGCGCTCATCCGCGGCATAGGTAAACGGCATTTTTTCTGCATAGGGTTCGAGGAAGAAGTCGAAAGGATTGAAAATCGCCATTTCCGCCAGCAGATCGACCTCGATGCGCAGCTCATCGGTTTTCTCCGGGAACACCAACCGCGCCTGGTAGTTACCCTGCGGGTCTTGTTGCCAGTTGATGAAATGCTGCTCGGGCGAAACCTTCAGCGCATAGGACAGTATCCGCGTGCGACTGTGGGCCGCCGGGCGCAGGCGAACGATCTGCGGACCAAGCTCGACGGCGCGGTCGTAGCGGTAATGCGTGACATGGTGCAATGCGACATGAATCGACACGGCGTGCCTCCTGCGAGCCTTGAGCGTATTCGAAAGCGCGCAAGACTTATGCCATCCAGCAGCGTTGGCGCTTTCTCCGGTTACTCGAGGCAGTACAGCACCAAAATCGGGCGATGCGGGAAAATGGTTTAGAGCGATTGCACGTATTTGTGGCAGCGAGCTCGTCCTGGGAGGTTCTTTGGTGACCGTACTGGCCTCTTCGCGAGCAGGCTCGCTCCCACATTGGAATGCACTTCCCTGTGGGAGATTCTATGGTTGAGGGGAAGCCCTCAACTGGCCTTTGGCTGGTATTCGTACTGGCCTCTTCGCGAGCAGGCTCGCTCCCACATTGGAATGCATTTCCCTGTGGGAGATTCTATGGTTGAGGGGAAGCCCTCAACTGGCCTTTGGCTGG
>NZ_JBSVWS010000230.1:0-7238 GCF_054071155.1 Pseudomonas sp. SDO5532_S415
GGAAATGCATTTCAACTGTGGGAGCGAGCCTGCTCGCGAAGGCGCCCTGACAAGCGCCGAAAATCTCAATGCTTGTTCGCAATCTCCTCCAGATGATCCTCGATCTCCTGCGGCTTGAGCACCAGCACATCGCTTTCCACCGCATCGAGCACCACTTCCGCCGTATTGCCGATCAACGTTCCGGACAACCCGCTACGCGCCACGGTGCCGATCACCGTCACTGCCGCCTGCAGTTTGTGCACCATGAACGGAATCAATACGTCCGCCGGGCCTTCTGAAATGTGCAGATGCTCATCGTCGATGTCGAATTCCGCCTGGAACGCCTTGCACTGTTCGCGATAGCGCGCCTCGATGGTTTCGCTCAGTTGCAGCGTGGCGTCCGCCGACGACAACATGGGTGAGGGGTGGGCGCTGATCACGTGCAGATGGGCCTTGGCCAGGCTGGCGATGTCATAGCCGTAATCGATGATGGTGTTGTGCAGGTGGCGGTGTTCCGGGTCCACGTTGCCAACGTCGACGGCCGCCAGGATCACCTTGTCCTTCCAGGAACCCGCGGTTTTCACCAGCAGGACCGGCGTCGGGCAGTGACGCAGCAGTTTCCAGTCTGCCGGGGTCAGCAGGGCCTTTTTCAGCGCGCTGTCGGGGAAATGCTGCTTGACCACCAGGCCGCAGCCCTCCGCCTGCTGCACATCGACGATGGTTTCATGCAAGCTCTGATTCCAGGCCTGCTCGGTGGTGACGCTGTAACCGTCCTCCAATAGCGCGGCCTTGAGCACGCTCAACATGGCGCTGTGATCATGCTTGGGGTCGCACACCAGCAGGTGCAGGTGCGCCTGGGTCACGCCGGCAATCAGTTTGGCCCGTTTGAGCGCCAGGCTTTCCGAGTGTTCGGGTTCGATGACCACCAGAATGCTGCGTATGGCTTGCATGATCGGGATCTCCTGAAAATGAAAAAGCATGGCGTTGCACAACTATAGTTGCTGCCCTGACGCCCGGGTGTTGATACATATCAACGGTCGGCGACTGGTGGTCTGCCGGCAGGCCGGTATAATCGGCGCCCTTCGTTTTGAACCTATTATCCCGTGGGCCCCATGATCCTTCCCGAAATTCACGAGTTCCTTGGTTGTCGCACCCCCGACGGCTGGGTCCAGGCCGCGCTGGCCGATCAGGAAACCCTGCTGATCGACCACAAGAATTGCGAATTCAAGGCCGCCAGCACCGCGCTGAGCCTGATAGCTAAATATCACTCCCATGTCGACCTGATCAACATGATGTCGCGGCTGGCCCGGGAAGAGCTGGTACACCACGAGCAAGTCATGCGCCTGATGAAAAAGCGCAAGATCGAACTGCGCCAGCTGTCCGCCGGGCGTTACGCCTCGGGTCTGCGCAAGGTGGTGCGCAGCCACGAACCGGTAAAACTGGTGGATACCCTGGTGGTCGGTGCGTTCATCGAAGCCCGCAGTTGCGAGCGTTTCGAGGCGCTGGTGCCGCATCTGGACGAAGAACTGGGCAAGTTCTACTTTGGCTTGCTGAAAAGCGAAGCGCGACACTTCCAGGGTTATCTGAAACTGGCTTACCAGTATGGGGAGGCCAAGGACATTGCTCAGGTCATCGACAAGGTTCGCGCTGCCGAGCAGGCGTTGATTGAGTCGCCGGATGTGGAGTTCCGTTTCCACAGCGGCGTGCCGGCAACGGCCTGATGCACTGAGAATGTAAAAAACTCTTAAAAGCATGAAACATCACTGAAAACCGGCCTTCATGGCCGATTTTCGCTGCTTCTTGTCTCTGTCCCGGCAACGATTGGCGGCATAATGCCAATCCTTCATTAAAGCGTTGGCAGTCGGGCGTCATGGATAACCTGGGTTTTGGCAAAGTATTGTTGGTGGAAGACGACGAGAAGCTTTCCGGGCTGATCGCGCATTTCCTGGCACAACACGGCTTCGAGGTGCAGCAGGTGCATCGCGGCGATCTCGCATTGGCCGCGTTCCTCGATTTCAAGCCGAAAATCGTCGTACTCGACCTGATGTTGCCGGGCCAGAGCGGCCTGCATGTGTGTCGGGAGATCCGCAGCGTGTCCGACACGCCGATCGTCATTCTCACGGCCAAAGAAGACGACCTCGACCACATTCTCGGTCTCGAATCCGGCGCTGACGATTATGTGATCAAACCCATCAAACCTCCGGTGCTGCTGGCCCGCCTGCGCGCCTTGCAGCGCAGGCAAGCTCCGGACAGTGGCGTGTGCAACGCGCTGGAGTTCGGCCATCTGAGCATTGACCGCAGCTGCCGCGAAGTCCGGCTGGCGGGCGAGGGCATCGAACTGACTACCATGGAGTTCGAACTGCTATGGCTGCTGGCCAGTGCCGCCGGCAAGATCCTGTCCCGCGATGACATTCTCAACCGCATGCGCGGCATTGCCTTCGACGGCCTCAACCGCAGCGTGGATGTATACATCAGCAAGCTGCGCGGCAAGTTGAAGGACAATCCCCGCGAACCGGTGTGCATCAAGACCATCTGGGGCAAGGGTTACCTGTTTAATCCGTTTGCGTGGGAGCTGTAGATGCTGCGGTTATTTCTAGGGTTGTACCTGGTGCTGGCGGTGGGATTGGTGCTGGCACTGCAAACGGTCGAACACACGTTCAACGCGCTGCTCGACAACCAGATGCAGGCGTATAACCGAGAAGCGGTGCGCGGGCAGGCCTGGTCGTTGGTCGAACAGTTGCGCGGGCTCGACGGTCCCCGGCGCGAGCAGCAACTGCAACAACTGCGCCCGCATTACGGCCTGGGCCTGAGCCTGGTGCAGTCCGCCGAACTGAATCTCGATGATCAGGAAAAAGCCTTGTTGACTGAAGGAACGCTGGTGATCCGCCAGGATTACACGCAGTTCATTGCTTCGATTGATGGCGGTTCGCAGTTGCTGAGCATCAAGTTGCCGGCCGAGCCGAGCCTGATGCCGTTCTACATGGCCGGCGCGTACGTGATGCTCGCCGGACTGATCGGCATCGTGCTGTTTTTCTGGGTGCGGCCACACTGGCGTGATCTGGAGAAGCTGCGGCTGGCGGCCGAGCGTTTCGGTGACAATGACCTGTCGGCGCGTATCCAGCTGTCAAAGCGCTCGAACATCCGCGATCTGGCCGAACACTTCAATCTGATGGCGGCGCGCATTGAAGGCCTGATCGCCAACCAGCGGGAATTGACCAACGCGGTGTCCCACGAGTTGCGCACACCGATTGCCCGGTTGTCGTTCGAACTCGACCAGCTCAAGCAGCACGCTGATCCGAGCCGCAACCGCGCGTTGATTGCCGACATGTACGCCGACCTCGGCGAGCTGGAAGAAATGGTATCGGAATTGCTGACCTACGCCAGCCTGGAGCGTGGCGCCACGGTCATCACCCGGGAAAACATTCAGGCGCTGAGTTGGCTCGACAGCGTCGTCGGCAGTGTCGCCCTGGAGGCTGAAGCGGCCGGGGTGCAATTGCTGATTATCGAGTGCCAGGTCGATGAGGTTCGCATCGAGCCGCGCTTCATGGCGCGGGCGGTGATCAACCTGCTGCGCAATGCCATCCGTTATGCCCGGGAGCGTGTCGAGGTGTCGCTGGTGCGCAGCGGCGACCACTACGAAGTGCGGGTCAATGACGACGGACCGGGCGTGCCGCTGGACGGTCGCGAGAAAATCTTCGAACCGTTTTCGCGCCTCGATGCCAGCCGCGATCGTCGCACCGGTGGTTTCGGCCTGGGCCTGGCGCTGGTCAGGCGAGTGTCGCAGTCCCACGGCGGGCAAGTGGAAGTGGCGGATTCGCCGTGGGGCGGGGCGTCGTTTCGGATGACCTGGGCGCATCTGGATTAGATTGTGTTGTTTTTGCTGGCCCCTTCGCGAGCAGGGGGGAATACATTCCAAATGTGGGAGCGAGCCTGCTCGCGAAAGGGTCATCAGCATTACCGGATCGTCAAAAGATGTACACCACCCGCCCAGCCAACGAAGCCTGCATCCGCCGCTCGACAATCGGGCTGTGCGCCGCATCGCCCACCAGATACTGCACCGCCAGCATCGTTGAAACACTCCATTGTTCATCAATCGGCAGGGACCAGGTCAGGTCCGCCCCGCGACTGATCAGCCCGCCATGGGTGTCATGGACCTTGAACTGACTGCGTGACGCCTGGGCCGTGCTGACGCCATACCAGGTGCGCACATAGTCGCCATCGCCGAACTGACTGTTGAGGCTGCCCACCACCTTGCCATGCTCGCCGTCATAAAGCGGTGCGCTGATGCTCAGTTTCAAGCGGTTCCACGACGAACCCGTGTCGTGGTCGTCATCGTCTTTCTCCAACGCATGCTCAAACTCCGCGCCGAGTATCAGCGGACCCATGTGATAGCTCCCGTCCAGTCCGAGCACTGGCCGCGACTTGATCGAACCCATGCCGTTGAGCTCGTCCGAGCCTTTGTATCCAGTCTTGCGATCCTTGCGCACATCACTGGCGCCGATGTACACGCTGAGGCCGAAATCATCCTCGTCAAAGGCCCAGCCCAGGCCCCGCTCGCTGTCGAGGAATAGGCCATAAGGACTGACGATCTCACCGCCCACCAGCGGGGCGACCACTCGCTCGTCACTGCCGCTGTAGCGCGGTGCGCTGATGGCACCGGCACGCAGACTGTAGCGCCAGTCTTCAGCATGCAAGGCGGTGAAAGGCAGGAGCAGGCAGCAGGAAGTCAACGACAGACACAGCGGACGGAACATGGGGACACCCGAGGGAAATTTGGATGCCCCCATGCTAGGTGGCTGGCGACGTGCAATCTTTGGCAGCTTTGTCGCAAAACTGTCAAAGACTGTGAAAGGACCTAGCGGCTCAACCCCAGGCGCTCATGCCATTGCGCGATGGATTCTTCGGGGTAGTCATCGAACTGCTTGTCACCAGGCGCGACTTCGGCTTCGACCCAGGGTGCCTTGGAACCGAGCAACAAATGCGTGTGCTCCGGCGGCACCGGCAGCGGTGTGTCGATGGCCGACGCAAACGGGTAGATAAACTCAGGCCATTCGGGGCTGAACAGCCACAAACCCGAACCGCAAACCGAGCAGAAATGCCGTTCGGCACTGCTGCGGTGGGCACGCTTTTCGCCTTCGCCCTTGAGCAGGGCATGGTAAATAGCGAGGTTCTTGCGCCCGCGAACTTTGAGGCTGTTGGCATCACCGGCAATATTGATCGCAAAACCGCCACCGCCCTGGGTCTTGCGGCAGATCGAGCAGTAGCAGCGTTGATAAGGGTAGGGGTGGGCGCTGTGCAGGCTGAACGAGACCGCGCCGCAATGGCAGGAGCCTTCGAGATGCATGGTGGCCTCCGGTGGCTGAAGTGATGCGGTTAGCCTAGAAGATAGGCGGCGAAAGTGCCGACGTCTTCGCGAGCAGGCTCGCTCCCACAGTCGGAACGCAGTCTCCTGTGGGAGCGAGTCGGCTCGCGATCAACCGTCAGGGCAACGCCAGCAGGTCAGCACGAACATCCGAGTAACGGCCACTCATATCCTCATTTCTGCTGCAAAGCCTCAAGGGCAATTGCTCGGCCATAAACGTCACCTCATCAAAGGTTTTTGTGTAATCAGCAATTTTTATCTTGCTGCAGTCGGTATCTGCCATTGGGCCGGAGTAATAAAGTGCACCGAAGTGGGTGGGAACCCGATAGCGCCATTTGACGCTGTAATTCCAGTCGGCGCCCAACCTGATGGTGGGTTCCGGTGGCCGAACCGGCGTTCTTTCCACCAGTTGTGCTGGAGTAATCCAGGCGCTTTTCATTAAGGCTGCAGTCGGTCTTTGTTCGGCGGATTCCACACCAATGACACACAGATAGTGCATGCCGACCTCTCGGCTGACAGGCGTGTCGAGCATTGCGTCCCTGGCATCAAGAGTGCCGCTGTAGTTTCGCGGAGACCTGCAATCCATGGCATCTCTTACCGTCTTGAAGCGGTAGTAGGGAGTACTTAACGAGAACTGTGCATTGAGAACAGGCTCCGGGCTGGTTGCATGTTCTGGCATGGTCACATACTGGGTTGGCCAATATTTCATTTCGGTCAGCTGGAAAGTAGCATCGGGCTTGCAGATGTTCGAGTTTCTGGTGAAAACGCCGTCGCTGAAACAACTCATTAAATAGTCCACTGGAAAAGCATAGTGCGTGTCGGGTGACCACATGACTTTCCCGTTTTTTACTTCACAGGGTGCATTTTCAAAGCACTGCTCGTCCGCCGTTGCACCGTGGGTGCTCGTCGCCAGAACACTGAGGATTTCGCCGCTTTGCCTGTCAAGCACAGGGCTTCCCGAGGAGCCGGGGCGTACGTCACGACAGCTGTTTTTCAATGTGGCGAAATAGACCCGGTCGCCTTCCACCAGTGTGGCCGCCGTAGACCTCTGAGAGCAGGCCGCCAAACGCAAGCCGGATTGTTCCAGTCCTTTGGGGGCGCCAACGATCAGCACATCTGAAGCGTCCTTCGACCATTGAGAGGCGACAGCAATCGGGGTGATGCCTTGCTTGATCAGGGTATCGAGTGCGACGTCCAATTCCATGATTGCCAGGTCAGTCTGGTACAAATTTTTCCAGACGATGTCCTTGATGGCATAGGTTTTATAGCGGGTGGAAGTGTCGGTGAAATAATTGAACTTTACGCTGTGGCTTTCTGTTGGAGCCAGAGGGCGGTTAAACACTCCAGGCGCACAGTGCGCGGCGGTGAGCAAGTAAGCCGGGCCGACGGCCCGGGCGTTTTCGTCGCGAGTGTCCATAAGGCTGGCGGTGCAGCCGGGATCGTCGTTCCGGAATATCTTTCCAATGCCATTCCAGCGCTTGTAATGTTCATCCTGATTTTTAAGTAATACCGCGTCGGATTCATTGGCAAGGCCTTCGCCGAAGTCCGTTGCGAAAATGGATGTGGAGAATATTAACGTGGTTGTCAGTGTGCATAAGGCACTCGGCTTTCTTTGTGTCATAACCAATCCCTGGTTGTTTCAATGAGTTTATTGATGCCTGCAATGAAGTTTTTCATTGTCGGAGAAACAGTAAAACTGCCGGGTGCATATAGCGAGACTTGTAACTGTTTTAAGGTGTTGCGCGAGGAAATAACGTTGTACAGCAAGAATGACAATGGCAAGGCGTTCAACTGGGCGTTGATCAGGGCGTTGAGTCGGTTGAAGTCCGACCTGTGAGCGGGCGTGGGGGATGTGTTGTTTGTGCAGACGCCTTCGCGAGCAGGCTCGCTCCCACAT
>NZ_JBSVWS010000231.1:0-7198 GCF_054071155.1 Pseudomonas sp. SDO5532_S415
GGTCCATGTGGGAGCTGCCGAAGGCTGCGATCTTTTTTTGTTTTGTCTCAATATATGGGATTGATATTTATATATTGAGATTTATGGGTGTCCAGGTTTATAGTCCGCCTCACTCACTGCCAAAAAACAGAACAGGTGAAGCGATGCGGGCGCAATTGATCGCGCTGGATTGGGGGACAACCTCATTACGTGCTTACAAACTTGCCGCGGGCGGCCAGGTGCTCGAGCAGCGTTCGCTGTCGTCGGGGATCATGCAGCTGCCCAAGGCGCCGCGAATCATCGGCGGTCGCGAATGCACCGATGGTTTTGAACTGGCCTTCGATGAGGCCTGCGGTGACTGGCTCGATGCCCAACCCGATTTGCCGGTGATTGCCTGCGGCATGGTCGGCAGCGCCCAGGGCTGGCGCGAAGCGGCTTACCGCGATACACCGGCGAACGTCGCCAGTCTCGGAACCTCCCTGCAAATTGTGCGCAGTCTTCGCGGTGTCGACGTGCACATCGTGCCTGGGGTGATTCAGCGTTCGCACTTGCCCAACGTCATGCGTGGTGAAGAAACCCAGGTACTCGGCGTGCTGCAAACCCTGTCGAGCGAGGCGGGCGCCGATCTGCTGATCGGCCTGCCGGGCAGCCATTCGAAATGGGTGGAAGTGACCGAAGGCTGCATCGTGCATTTCGATACGTTCATGACCGGCGAAGTCTTCGCCGTGCTCAGCGAACACAGCATTCTGGGGCGCACGCAGCAGCGCGGCGGCGCGTTCGATGGCGAGGCTTTCGATCGCGGCGTGCAGGTCGCGTTATCGGCGGACGGCGACATCGGTGTGCTGTCGACCCTGTTCAGTGCCCGCAGCCTGGGCCTGACCGGCGAACTGAGCGCCACGGCGCAGGCGGATTATCTGTCCGGCCTGCTGATTGGCCATGAACTGGCAGCCCTGGCCAACGTTCAACGACGCCGACGCAACAGCGTGCACCTGCCTTCAATCATCCTGATCGGCAATTCCCAACTGTGCAGCCGCTATAGCCGGGCCCTCGACGCCTGCGGTTTTGCCCGGGTGACCCTGGCCGAACAGGCCACCGAACGCGGGTTGTGGCAACTGGCGGTCGCCGCCGGATTGATTGCCGCCAGCCCATCCCGTTAAACCTGACTGGAGTCCTGACATGCTCAAACAAGCACTGGCGCAAAACGGTCTGATCGCGATCCTGCGCGGCCTGCGTCCGCAAGAAGCCGCCGCCATCGGAGAAGTCCTGTACGCAGCCGGATTTCGCGTCATCGAAGTGCCGCTCAATTCCCCCGAGCCGTACGAAAGTATCCGCATCCTGCGCAGTACCTTGCCCGCCGATTGCCTGATCGGTGCAGGCACGGTGCTGACGCCGGAGCAGGTCGAGCAAGTGAAGGCGGCAGGTGGCCAGGTGATCGTCATGCCCCACAGCGATCCCAAGGTGCTGCGTGCGGCGAAAGCGGCCGGTTTGTATCTGTCGCCGGGCGTCGCCACGCCGACCGAAGCCTTCGCGGCGCTGGCCGAAGGTGCGGATGTGCTGAAGATGTTCCCGGCCGAGCAGATGGGCCCGGCGGTCGTCAAAGCCTGGCTCGCGGTGCTGCCGGCGGGAACGATTCTGGCGCCGGTCGGCGGGATCACCCCGGACAACATGCAGGTGTTCATCGACGCGGGTGTCAAAGGCTTCGGCCTGGGTTCGGGCTTGTTCAAGCCGGGCATGACGCCTGAGCAAGTGTCGGTCAATGCCAAGGCCTATGTCGCTGCATGGAACGCTCTGCGTTAAGACTTTTCCGGCGCCGAGCGCGCTGCAAATAACAAGAGAGACAACCAGATGAAAATCACCAAACTGACCACCTTCATCGTTCCGCCGCGCTGGTGCTTCCTCAAGGTCGAAACCGACGAAGGCGTCACCGGCTGGGGCGAGCCCGTGGTCGAAGGCCGTGCCCACACCGTTGCCGCGGCCGTTGAAGAATTGTCCGACTACCTGATCGGCAAGGACCCACGCAACATCGAAGACATCTGGACCGTGCTTTACCGCGGTGGCTTCTATCGCGGCGGTGCGATCCACATGAGCGCCCTGGCCGGTATCGACCAGGCGTTGTGGGACATCAAGGGCAAGGCGTTGGGGGTGTCAGTCAGCGACCTGCTGGGCGGCCAGGTGCGGGACAAGATACGCGTGTATTCGTGGATCGGCGGCGACCGTCCGGCAGACACCGCGCGGGCGGCAAAAGAAGCGGTCAGCCGTGGTTTTACCGCGGTAAAAATGAACGGCACCGAAGAGTTGCAGTTCCTCGATACCTTCGAAAAAGTCGACCTGGCCCTGGCCAATGTCGCGGCCGTACGTGATGCGGTGGGTCCGAATGTCGGCATCGGCGTGGACTTCCATGGCCGGGTGCACAAGCCGATGGCCAAGGTGCTGATGAAGGAACTCGACCCGTACAAACTGATGTTCATCGAAGAGCCGGTACTCAGCGAAAACTACGAAGCGCTCAAGGAACTGGCGCCGCTGACCAGCACGCCGATTGCCCTGGGTGAGCGCCTGTTCTCGCGCTGGGATTTCAAGCGCGTGCTCAGCGAAGGCTATGTCGACATCATTCAACCCGATGCGTCCCACGCCGGCGGCATCACCGAAACCCGCAAGATCGCCAACATGGCCGAGGCCTACGACGTGGCGTTGGCGCTGCATTGTCCGTTGGGCCCGATTGCATTGGCCGCGTGCCTGCAACTGGATGCGGTCTGCTACAACGCGTTCATCCAGGAACAAAGCCTGGGCATCCACTACAACGAGAGCAACGACCTGCTCGACTATGTGAAGGACCCACGGGTATTCGACTACGACAAAGGCTTCGTGAAGATCCCGAATGGCCCGGGCCTGGGCATCGAGATCAACGAGGAATACGTGATCGAACGCGCGGCTGTCGGCCACCGCTGGCGCAACCCGATCTGGCGCCACGCCGACGGCAGCTTTGCCGAGTGGTGATCACTCCCTGATTCAACACTGAATCCTGTGGGAGCTGGCTTGCCAGCGATGGCGGCGGCACATCCAGCATTGATGTGACTGACAGGATGCTATCGCTGGCGAGCCAGCTCCCACAGGGTTCAGTACTAGTTTCACGACGACCTCAATAAACATAAAAAGAGGCACCCCCCCATGCAACCGCAAACCCTCACCGGGCAGGCGTCGTTGGTGACGCCCAGCCGCAAGCGGTTTTTCATCATGGTCCTGCTGTTCATCACCGTGGTGATCAACTACCTGGACCGCAGCAACCTGTCGATTGCCGCGCCGGCGCTGACCAGCGACCTGGGCATCGATCCGATTCACGTCGGCCTGATCTTTTCAGCCTTCGGCTGGACCTACGCCGCCATGCAGATTCCCGGTGGCTGGCTGGTGGACCGGGTACCGCCGCGCATTCTCTACAGCGTTGCACTGTTGCTGTGGTCGGTGGCCACGGTGATGCTGGGTTTCGCCGCCAGTTTCATCGCGCTGTTCGTGCTGCGCATGGCGGTAGGCGCTCTGGAAGCACCGGCCTATCCGATCAACAGCCGCGTCGTCACCACCTGGTTTCCGGAGCGCGAACGGGCTACGGCCATCGGTTTCTACACCTCCGGGCAGTTTGTCGGCCTGGCGTTCCTGACACCGGTGCTGGCCTGGCTGCAGCATCACTATGGCTGGCACATGGTGTTCGTCAGCACCGGCGCGGTGGGCATTATCTGGGCCGTGATCTGGTACGCGGTCTATCGCGAACCCCGGGATTTCAAAGGTGCCAACGATGCTGAAATCGAGCTGATCCGCGAAGGCGGTGGCCTCGTCGACATTCAGTCCGAACAAGCCAAAGTCAAAGCCAAATTCAGTTGGACCGACCTCGGCATTGTCCTGACCAAGCGCAAACTCTGGGGCATCTACCTCGGCCAGTTCTGCCTCAACTCGACGCTGTGGTTTTTCCTGACGTGGTTCCCGACCTACCTGGTGAAATATCGCGGCATGGACTTCATCAAGTCCGGCCTGCTGGCGTCGCTGCCGTTTCTCGCGGCTTTTGTCGGCGTGCTGTGTTCGGGTTTCTTCTCCGACTTCCTGATCCGTCGTGGTTATTCGGTAGGTTTCGCCCGCAAGTTACCGATCATCAGTGGTCTGCTGATTTCCACCTCGATTATCGGTGCCAACTTCGTTGAGTCGACGCCGCTGGTGATTGCCTTCCTCGCGTTGGCGTTTTTCGGCAACGGCCTGGCTTCGATCACCTGGTCGCTGGTGTCGACCCTGGCACCGGCGCGCTTGCTGGGTCTGACCGGTGGGGTGTTCAACTTCATCGGCAACCTGTCGGCCATCGCCACGCCGATTGTCATCGGTTTCCTCGCCACGGGCGATTCTTTTGCTCCGGCGATCACCTACATCTCGGTGCTGGCGTTGATGGGGGCACTTTCCTACGTGTTGCTGGTGGGCAAGGTCGAGCGTATCAAGTTGTAGTCTTGGCATGCGGGCGACCATAATGCCGCCCGTTCCCTCGCTCAACGGTAAAGGCTGAATATGCAGGAAGACGCCCCAAAAATCCCCAAGGACGCCGCGCCGACCGGCACCCAGACCCTGCTTCGCGGTCTGGGTGTAGTTCAGGCCGTAGCCAGCGGCGCCCGCGATCTCAAGGAAATCGCCCGGCTGATCGGCACCACGCGCAGCACCACCCATCGTCTGGCCAGTTGCCTGGTGGACGAACGTTATCTGCGGGTGGTGCCGCAAGTCGGTTATCTGCTGGGGCCGAAGCTGATCGAACTGGGGTTTCAGGCGCGGGAAGAGTTGCCGTTGGTGACCCTGGCCGGGCCGTATCTGGATGAACTGTCGGCGTTGACCGGCGACACCATTCACCTGGCCATCCGCGAAGGCGATGAAGTGCTGTACCTGCACAAGAATCCGGGACGCAATGGCCCGGAAATGCGTTCGCGTGTCGGCCATCGCATGCCGTTGGCGCGCACCGGGATCGGCAAGGCCCTGATGCTCGATGACACACCGCAAGAGTGGCAGCGGCTGTACGAAATCAGCCTGCCGGCAGGCGGAAAAAATCAGTTCTGGCCGCAGCATCCGGAGCAGTCCTGGGAGCAGTTCCAGCAGCGCATGCTCGAATATGTCGCCGGTGGCTACGCCTTCGATCTGGAAGACAACGAACCCTCGATACGCTGCGTGGCGGCACCGATCCGCGATGCCAGCAAGCGCATTGTCGCCGGCATCAGCATCGCCAGTACCGTGCCCTACATGCCGTTGGAAAAAATGGCCGAGCTGATTCCCCTGATCAAAGGGGCTACGGCCCGGTTGTCAGCGGAACTTGGTTTGAAGGTATAAGGCGCGAAGGTCAGGTTTCGGCCTTCTTCTCAGCCACACCCAGCTCTTTCAGGCGATGATCGATCAGCTGGCATTTGTCCGGCAGATCCTTGGAAGCGGTCCCCAAATCCATTTTCTGCAGCTCATCGTTGATTTCCTTGGCCTTGGCCGGGTTCTGCTCGGTCAATTTGGTAACTTCCCGAGCCAACTGTTCGCGCTTGATGGTGGCTTCCTCAGGTGTGCAGGCCCAGACGGGCAGGGCGCAGGCGAGGGTGGCGGCGAGGGTGAGTTTCAGCAGGGTTTTCATCGGTCAGGCCTCGGTTCCGGTTAAGGCGGGTTAACCGGTTGAGGGCTCGTGGGTGGAAAAAGTTCAGACAGGTCTGGGCTGAAGTTGTCTCTCAAAAACACCGCCAACCCACTGTGGGAGCGAGCCTGCTCGCGAAGGCGGTGGTTTAGTCAATATTGATGTTGGCTGACACACAGCTTTCGCGAGCAGGCTCGCTCCCACAAAGGACCTGCGGGTATCCAATTTAACCTCCGTGGCAGCAACTGGGTTTCGCCGCGTCCTCATACTTGTCGTGATGCCTTACCCACTCCATGATTTCCTCCTCGTTGCGTCCTTTGGGCGTCAGGTCAAGGTAGTTGTAGGCACCAACCAGCAGGTCCAGACCACGGGCATAAGTCGAGTAGGTGTGAAAAATCTCACCGGCTTCATTGCGATAAAACACGCTGAGCCCTGGCAGTTCTTCTTCGGAGCCGTCGGTCTTTTCATAGTTGTAGGTGGCTTTGCCGGCGGCGACGTCTTCGGCTCGGGCCGAGACGCCAAAGTCGTAGTTGAAGTCGCAGCCTTCGGACGACACCCAGTCAAATCTCCAGCCCATGCGCCGTTTGAAGGCCTGGAATTCGGCGAACGGGGCGTGGGAAACCGCTACCACTGCTACATCGTGGTGGGCCAGGTGCTGGTTGGCGCCGTCGATGTGGTCGGAGAGGAACGAGCAACCGGGGCAGCCCTCATCCCAGCCTTCGGCAAACATGAAGTGGTAAATGACCAGCTGGCTGCGGCCACCGAACAGGTCGGCGAGTTTCAGTTCGCCTTGCGGCCCCTGGAAGTGGTAGTCCTTGTCGATTTTCACCCAGGGCAGGGCGCGGCGTTCGGCGCTGAGTCTGTCCCGTTCCTTGGTGAAGGCCTTTTCGTGGGCCAGGTGCTGTATGCGGGCGGCGAGCCATTCTTCCCGGGACACGACGGGATGATTCTGAATGTTCATGGTGATTTCTCCTGCGTGGGGCTGGGAGGTGACGTACACAGCCTAGTCGTTTGGCCCTGGGGTAATTCGACATACCGCCGGTCGGTCGTAGCAAAAACCTGAGCTGAACGGCTACCGACCACGCCGGTCACAACCTATGAAGGCCCTCTCACTCTCGGGCTCCGGAGGTTGAATCAGGATGACGACTTATAACTGGGATTTGATTGAGCGTTTGCTGCATGAGGTGCAGCACGGCGAAGCCAGCTTTACGCCACGGCCCTATGCCGAGCAGTATGTGGCAGCCAAAACGGCCGAAGGCGAGGTCACTGAAAACCTCGACCATCTGAAAGCAGTGGCTGGTGAGTATGAAAAATTGCTGTTGGCGCGAGGTTATATCGAACCCCGGCCCGAGGATCAGGGGGGGACGGGTTCAAATTACATTTTGACGATGCGCGGATCGAGGTTATTGAGCCTGATCGACAGCAGCATTCCCGGTAATGACCATCCGCGCCAAGTGCTGGATGAGCAGGACGATGCACTGGATGAAGCGACGTTTGATGAGGTGGCTTCGAAGGCGCAGATTGCTTGAGAACTACAAGTATCCCCCTGTGGGAGCGAGCCTGCTCGCGAATACCGCAGATCAATCACCACAGTTC
>NZ_JBSVWS010000232.1:0-7121 GCF_054071155.1 Pseudomonas sp. SDO5532_S415
CGAGCCTGCTCGCGAAGGCCGCGACTGGGTTTCAGATCAGCCCTTGAGCTTCGCCCAGATCCGGTCCTGCAGTTCCCGCGCCTTGTTGCTGCATTCCTTTTCAGGACGCAGGCGCGAGGCGAACTCGTCGGGCATGTTGATGGCGTCCATGACCCGCCATTTGGCATCGATCAGCTTGTCGCTCTGGATGCCGTTGGCGTAGGCGATGGCGTTGGACACGGCCGCGGCGTTTTCCGGTTTCATCATCCAGTCGATGAAGATTTTCGCGTTGCCGGGGTGCGGTGCGCTTTTCGGTACGGCGAAGTTGTCCTGGAACATCGCCAGGCCCTCTTTCGGATACACGTACTTGATGGTGCTCTTCTGCAAGGTGGCCCGCGCGGTAGAACCGTTCCAGTTCTGCATCATGATCACCTCACCGGAGGCCATGCGGTCGACGGTGTTGTCCGAGCTGTACATCTTCAGGAACGGCTTCTGCTTTTGCAGCAGTTCCAGAATGCGCTTGGCGTCCTGCGGGTTTTCCGTGCATTCGTCGACGTTCAGGTAATGGCTGGCGGCGTTGATCACGCTGCTGGACGTGTCGAGGGCGGCGAGTTGGCCTTGCAGTTCCTTGCGCGGCTCGAAGAACTCTTTCCACGAGTCATCGAGCTTGCCGCCGGGCACCCGCGCGCTGTCATAGGAGAACCCGGTGGTGCCCCACAGGTACGGTGCCGAGAATTTGCGGCCGGGGTCGAAGCTCGGGTCGCGGAACGCCGGCTTCACGTACTGGAAGTTGGGCAGGGTCGGCGCGTCGATTTCCAGCAACAGGTTCTGGTTGATCAGGGTGCGCATGATCGACTGCGACGGCACGATCACGTCATAGGCGGCGCCACCGGCCTGCAACTTGGCCAGCAGGGTTTCGTTGCTGTCGTAGCCGTCCATGGTGACCTTGATGCCGGTCTCCTTCTCGAACTTGGCCAGCAGGTCCACCGGGTAATAATCGGTCCAGTTGTAGAAGAACAGTTGCTTGGGCTCGGCGGCCTGGGCGCTGATGGCGGTGAAGCAACTCAGGGCCAGACCGGTGACGGCGAAACACATGTTTTTGATGTTCTTTTTCATGGGCTTTTTATTCATAACAGCGGGCTCCAGGGTTTATTGGTTTTTACCGCGCTGTCCCAGCCAAAAGGCCAGCACCACCAGCACGATGGAAATCACCAGCATTAGGGTCGAGATCGCATTGATCTCCGGCGTCACGCCGGCCTTGATCGCCGAGAAGATGTACACCGGCAGGGTCGTGGAACCGGGGCCGGCGACGAAGAAGGTCATGATGAAATCGTCGAGGCTGACCACGAACGCCAGCACCGAACCGGACAGCACCGCCGGCCACAACAGCGGCAGCGTCACCCGCCGGAACACCTGCCAGGGATTGGCGTACAGATCGTTCGCCGCTTCCAGCAGACTCTTGTCCAGGTCATTGAGCCGCGCGCGGATCGGCAGGTAGGCGAAGGGAATGCAGAAGCCGATATGGGCGACGATCACCGTCAGCAAACCGAGCTTGATCCCCAGTGCCATGAACAGCAGCAGGGTGGCGACGGCGGTGACGATTTCCGGCAGGATCAGCGGCAGGTTGATCCCGCCTTCGACCATCTTCTGCCCGTAGAACGGCCGGTAAGTTGCCAGTGCCGCGAGCAAGGCAATCGCCGTGGCGCACACTGTGGCGATACCGGCGACGATGATCGAGTTCAGCGCGGCGGTCTGGATCGACGGGTTGGCCAGGATGCGTCCATACCAGTCGAACGAAAACTCGGTCCATACCGTCGCCGAGCGGTTGGCGTTGAAGCTGTAGGCGATCAGCACAAAGATCGGCAGGTACAGGTAGGCCAGGATCAGCAGGCTGACTTCCCGGGTCATCGGCAGTTTTTTCAGGTGCAGGGCGATCATGCGGTGGCTCCCCGACGAAGAGTGTTGGCGGCACTGCGGCTGTAGAGGGCATACAGCACCAGGGACAGCAGCAGAATCCCCAGCAGCAGGAACGACAGAGAACTGCCCAGCGGCCAGTTGCGCGCGGTGCCGAACTGTTGCTGGATCAGATTGCCGATCATCAGGGTCTTGCCGCCGCCGAGAATTGCCGGCGTGATGAAGGCGCCGAGGCTGGGCACGAATACCAGCAGGGAACCGGCAATCACTCCCGGCATCGACAGCGGCAGGATGATCCGCCGCAGCGCATGCCAGCGGTTGGCGCCCAGGTCATAGGCCGCTTCCACCAGACGCCAGTCGAGTTTTTCAAGGGTCGAGTAGATCGGCAGAATCATGAACGGCAGGAAGCTGTAGACCAGCCCGACGCTGACGGCGAAGTCGTTGTAGAGCAGGGTGATGCCGCCGGCGCTGGGGAACAGCGCATTGAGGCTCTGGGCGACCCAGCCCTGTTCGCGCAGGATGATCAGCCAGGCGTAATTGCGGATCAGCAGGTTGGTCCAGAAGGGGATGGTGATCAGCAGAACCATCAGGTTGCGTCGACGGGGTGTCAGGCTCGACATCCACAGCGCCACCGGAAAGCCGAACAGGAAACACAGCACCGTGGTACCACCGGCCTGGAACACCGAGCGCAACAGTGCCTGGGCGTAGACCCAATTGAGCTCAAGCTCACCGTCGAAACCTTCCTGGAAAAACAACTGCACGTAGCTTTGCAATTGCCAGTCGGCCTGCCAGTCGACGCCACCGTAGACGTTGCGCGGCAGCAGGCTGATATAGCCCATGATGCCCAGCGGAATGGCGATCAGGGCCAGCAGGGTCAGAACCACCGGGCTGAGCAACAGCGCGCGGTTAAGGGCGGGAGAAGTGCTGCTGACGCTCATCTCAGGCCTCCATCAACAGGCAGGCGTGAGGCGGCAGGTTGACCGCCACGCGATCACCGACGCCACGGCTGCGGTTCAGGCCTTCGTTGTTTTCACGCAGCATGACCTTGATGTCGTTGTTCAAGCGGCACTGGTAGAGGGTTGCGGTGCCGACGTACAGCACGGCCTCGATCACCCCGCGCAGGTGATGCGGTTGCGCCGGGTCCACCAGTTGCGAACGTTCCGGGCGGAACGCCAGCTGCACCTTGCCGTCGATGCCTTGGGCCGGGCAGGGGATTTCCACCGGCATACCGCTGGGCACGAACAGGTGTTCGTTGTTTTGCCCGCGTTTGAGGTGCCCGGGCAGGAAGTTGATGTCACCAATGAACTGGGCGACGAATTGATGCTGCGGCCGTTCGTAGATGTCGTTGGGCGTACCGATCTGCAGGATCTTGCCGGCGGACATCACGGCAATGCGATCGGACAGGGTCAGGGCTTCTTCCTGATCGTGGGTGACAAAAATGAAGGTGATGCCCGCTTCCTTTTGCACACGCTTGAGTTCGACCTGCATTTCCTTGCGCAGCTTGAGGTCCAGCGCCGACAGTGGTTCGTCGAGCAGCAACACTTTGGGTTTCGGTGCCAGGGCCCGGGCCAGAGCCACCCGTTGCTGCTGGCCGCCGGACAGTTCTGCCGGTTTGCGTCGAGCCAGGTGCTGCATTTGCACCAGCGCCAGCATTTCATCGACCCGCTGCGGGATCAGCTTGCGATCAAGACCCTGCATCTCGAGGCCGAAGGCGATATTCTGCGCAACACTCATGTGCGGAAACAACGCGTAACTCTGGAACACTGTGTTGACCCGCCGCTTGAACGGCGGCAAGTCGTTGACGGGTTCGCCAGCGAGGCGGATTTCACCGTCGCTGACGTGCTCGAAGCCGGCGATGGTGCGCAGCAGGGTGGTTTTGCCACAGCCGGAGGGGCCAAGCAGGGTGAAGAACTCGTTGTCGGCAATATCGACCGATACATGATCGAGGGCCGGTGCCAGGCCGGGATCGTCGGAATATCGCTTGGAGACGTTACGCACTTCAATTGCAACTGGATGACCCATAATGGTGCATTCCTCTAATTATTGTATGCAAAATCTGGATGCAATTTAGAAATACCCGGATTAACCTGCTCGTGCAACCCCCTTTTTCAAGGCTGTTCATTCGCCTGGGGCCGGTTGCATAGCGCTCAAGGAGTCATCGAATGGCGGAAAAGAAACTGGAAACCACGGTCGACCGCGTCTACCAAGGGGTTTACGAGGCGATCAGCAAGCGCACCCTGCGGCCCGGCATGAAGCTCGGCGAGGCCTCGCTGGCTGAACTTTTCAATGTCAGCCGCACGTCGGTTCGTGCCGCGCTCAAGCAACTGGAAGCCGATGGCCTGGTCACCACCGAGCCCAATAAAGGTGCGTCGGTCTCGTTGCCCAGCGACGAAGAGATCCGTTCGCTGTTCGAAACCCGGCGCCTGGTCGAGATCGGCATTGTCAGCGAGTTGTGCCGTCGGCGAGATACCGCCGTGACCCAGGACTTGCGCGATCACCTGTTGCTGGAGGACGAAGCGCACCAAAGCGGCGACCATGAGCGGTTGATTCATCTGCTCGGTGAGTTCCACATCAAACTCGCCCGCAGCTTGAACAATCCGGTGTTGCTGGACTGGTTCCAGAAACTGATTTCCCGGGCTTCGCTGTACGCCGCCGCCCTGGATGACGACAGCCACGAAGCCTGTCGCGACGACGAGCATTTGCGCTTGATCGAATACATCGAAGCGGGCAACCAGAGCGCGGCAATCGAGCTGACTTGCATGCACTTGAATGGCATCGAGAAAGCGATTCTCGATGTCGCTGCCACCTTGAAAACCAGCTACAACCCGCTCAAGCATTTGATTGAGGTGTAGCCGCACGGCTTGCAACCTGTGGGAGCGAGCCTGCTCGCGAATGCGGAGTGTCAGTCGCCATAGATGTTGAATGTGCCGGCCCCTTCGCGAGCAGGCTCGCTCCCACCGGGATCTGCGGTGGCCATGGGTCCCGCGAGAATCAGCTATACCTCTATGAAACCATTGGCATCCGCGATGCTCGAAACAAACGGGTGCAGTCACCGGATACAGAGCCAGCCAATGCAGTTTCTAGACGATAGCCACGGGTGTGCCGGCTGGAGCGGCGAAATGGCCGGGCGCATTCGTGCGTTCGATTGGAGCCACACCGAGCTTGGCGCCATCGATACCTGGCCAAGGAGCCTGAACAGCACGGTACAGCTGATGCTCGCCTCGCCGCTGCCGATGGTGATGCTTTGGGGCCGGCCCGGCTACATGATCTACAACGACGCCTATTCGAAATTCGCCGGCGGGCGCCATCCCTACCTGTTGGGTTCGCCGGTGGAGCTGGGCTGGCCGGAAGTGGCCGATTTCAACCGGCATGTGGTCGATACCTGCCTCGCCGGCGGCACCTTGTCCTACCGCAACAAAGTGCTGGTGCTGCTGCGCGACGGAGTGCCCGAAGACGTCTGGCTGGATCTGTATTACAGCCCGGTCGCCAACGATGACGGCTGCCCTGCAGGCGTCATGGCAATGGTGGTCGAAACCACCGAATTCGTGATTTCCGAACGCCTGCGCCAGGCCGCCGAAAATGCTTATCGCGCCGACAACGAACGGGTGCGCCTGGCACTCAATGCCGGGGCTTTGCTCGGTTCGTTTGTCTGGGACATCAAGGCTGACGTACTGAGCGGCGATGAACGCTTTGCCCGCACCTTTTCCTATCCTGCCGGGCAACCCCTGGACAACCTGCCCCAGGACATCGCCGAAGCGCGCATCCATCCCGATGATCGCAGCTGGGTTCAGGAGCAAGTCAAACAGTCCATGGAAACCGCTGCACCCTTTAACGCCGAATACCGGGTGCTGCGCCCCGATGGCACTTACCTGTGGGTGCTCGCCAGCGGTTGTTGCGAGTTTGATGAGCAGGGCGAACCGTTTCGGTTCCCCGGGGTATTGATTGACATCCATGAACGCAAGACTGCCGAAGAGTCCCTGCTCAGGTTCACCCGTAATCTGGAGCAGCGCGTCGCCGACGAAGTCGACGCGCGGCTGGCGGCGGAAGAGCAACTGCGTCAGTCACAGAAACTCGAAGCCATCGGCGGCTTGACCGGTGGCGTGGCCCACGATTTCAACAACCTGTTGCAAGTGATCGCCGGCAACCTGCACTTGCTGGCGCGTCATGAGCCGGGCAATGCCAACGTGCAACGCCGTGTGGCGGCATCGATTGCTGCCGTAGAGCGTGGCGCCAAACTGTCTTCGCAATTGCTCGCCTTCGCACGGCGCCAGCCGCTGTCCCCGGCGATTTGCACGCCGCAGCAGATTTTCGATGGCCTGGGCGAGCTGTTGCAGCGTGCCCTGGGGGAAACCCTGCAGATCCAGATGAGCGCTGCCGAAGATCCCTGGGCAGTGTTTGTCGATCGCAATCAACTGGAAAACACCATCCTCAACCTGGCGATCAATGCCCGGGACGCGATGAAGGGTGAGGGGATCATTGAGTTGAGCGCCGACAACGTCACCCTCGACCGCACGTTCTGCGCGGGCAAGGGGATCGTCGCCGGCGACTATGTGCGTGTGACGGTGGCCGATACCGGCTCCGGCATGCCGCCGCAAGTGCTGGCACAAGCCTTCGAACCGTTTTTCACCACCAAGCCCGACGGCCAGGGCACGGGGCTGGGCCTGAGCATGGTGTTCGGTTTCGTCAAGCAGAGCGGTGGGCATGTCGAGATGTCCAGCACCGTCGGGGAGGGCACCCGGGTGCAGCTGTATTTCCCGCGCAGCCTGCGTACAGCGGACAGTGAGGCAGCAGTCCTTGATATTCCGCAACGGGGTGGGCACGAACGGATTCTTGTGGTCGAGGACAATGAAGCCGTGCGCACTTCGACGGTGGAGTTGCTGCGCGAAGAGGGTTATCAGGTGCTGACGGCGGCCAATGCCGACGTCGCCATGCAGATGTTGCTGGAGGGCGTGGTGGTGGACCTGATCTTCACCGACGTGGTCATGCCCGGCCTGATCAAGAGCTCTGACCTGGCGGCGTGGGCGAAAGTGCAGAACCCACCTTTGGCCGTACTGTTCACCTCCGGTCACACCCGTGACATTATCTCGCGCAACCACCAACTCAGCCCCGACACCCATTTGCTGAGCAAGCCCTACAGCCCGCAAGCGCTGACCCAGATGATCCGCACCGTCCTCAACGGTTAAGAAAACCCATTGTGGGAGCGAGCCTGCTCGCGAAAGCGGAGTGTC
>NZ_JBSVWS010000233.1:0-7053 GCF_054071155.1 Pseudomonas sp. SDO5532_S415
TTGTTACCGGGCGTGTGGGAGCGAGCCTGCTCGCGAAGGGGGCGCCACGATTTAGCGCCGGACTTGTTTCAGGGTTTCGGCAATCAAAAACGCCAATTCCAGCGACTGATCGGCATTCATCCGCGGGTCGCAATGGGTGTGGTACCGATCCGACAAACCGTCTTCGGTAATCGGCCGCGCCCCGCCAATGCACTCGGTGACGTTCTGCCCGGTCATTTCGATATGAATACCGCCGGCATAACTGCCTTCAGCTTCGTGCACCTGGAAGAACTGCTTCACTTCGCCAAGGATCTGCGCGAAGTCTCGGGTCTTGTAGCCACTGCTGGCCTTGATGGTGTTGCCGTGCATCGGGTCCGAACTCCACAGCACCTTCTTGCCTTCACGCTGCACGGCACGGATCAGCTGCGGCAAGTGATCGCCGACCTTGTTCGCGCCCATCCGCGCAATCAGATTCAGACGGCCGGGATCGTTGTCCGGATTGAGTACGTCGATCAAGCGGATCAGCTCTTCAGGGTTCATGCTCGGACCGACCTTGACGCCGATCGGATTGTTCACCCCGCGCAGGAATTCGACGTGGGCGCCGTCGAGCTGACGGGTGCGGTCGCCGATCCACAGCATATGGGCCGAGCAGTCGTAGTAATCGTTGGTCAGGCTGTCGCGACGCACGAAGGCTTCTTCGTAGTTCAGCAGCAGCGCTTCGTGGGCGGTGAAGAAACTGGTCTCGCGCAGTTGCGGCGAACTGTCCATGCCGCAGGCGCGCATGAACGCCAGGGTCTCATCAATGCGGTCAGCCAGGTGGCTGTACTTTTCCGCCAGGGCCGAGTTGGCGATGAAGTCCAGGTTCCACTTGTGCACCTGGTGCAGGTCGGCAAACCCGCCTTGGGCGAAGGCGCGCAGCAGGTTCAGGGTGGCGGTGGACTGGTGATAGGACTGCAGCAGGCGCTCCGGGTCCGGCACGCGGCTTTTTTCGTCGAAACCGATGCCATTGACGATATCGCCGCGGTAGGCCGGCAGGGTCACGCCGTCGATGGTTTCGTCGTTGGCCGAACGCGGTTTGGCGAACTGCCCGGCCATGCGCCCGACCTTGACCACCGGGCAACCGGCCGCGAAGGTCATGACAATCGCCATCTGCAGCAGTACCTTGAAGGTGTCGCGGATTTTCGCGGCGGAGAACTCGGCGAAACTTTCGGCGCAGTCGCCGCCCTGCAACAGAAACGCGCGGCCCTGGGTCACTTCGGCAAACTGACGGCGCAATTCCCGGGCCTCACCGGCAAACACCAGCGGCGGGTAGCTGGCCAGGGTTTGCTCGACGTGCTGCAAATGCGCCGCGTCGGGATATTGGGGTTGTTGCTGGATCGGCAGGGCGCGCCAGCTGTCAGGGCTCCAGGGTTGGCTCATCACAGTCTCTAATGTTTTACGCTCGGACAACCATGTTATCAGCAAATTAGTGCGTGACCTGTTCCCGTCGCTTCAAGGACAATCGCGCCTTTGCCGCACCCTGTTCGCGGTGTTATTGCGTTGCCGGCCACGGTGACGATCGGGAGACGAAATGACTGAGGAGCGCGTCGAGCATTTGCTCGCCGAGGTGCAGGACGAATTTGGCGTGATTCGTGTGCTGGAAGTGGCCGATTACCGGTTTCTCGAATTCGGCGATGCCATCGAGCAAAGCTGCGTGTTCACCGCCGACCCGAGTTGGCTCGAATACGATTACACCCGGGCGATGCTGATTGGTGCGCTGTGCCACGAACTGCCGGAAACCGCGCTGTTTCTCGGGCTTGGCGCCGGTACGCTGACCCAGGCCTGCCTCAAGTTCCTGCCGCTGGAAGATGTCGAAGCCATCGAATTGCGCCCCGATGTGCCGCGCCTGGCCATCGAATACCTGGGACTGGATGACGATCCGCGCCTGTACATCCGCGTGGGCGATGCGCTGGAACTGCTTGACACCGCCGAGCCTGCGGATCTGATTTTTGTCGATCTTTACACCGACGTCGGTCCCGGTGTCGGGCACCTGGCCTGGACCTTCCTGGAGAACTGCCAGAAACGCCTGAATCCGGGTGGCTGGCTGGTGATCAATCAATGGGCCACCGATGATGGCAAGCCATTGGGCGCCGCATTGCTGCGCGGTCTCTACCATCGCCACTACTGGGAATTGCCGGTGAAGGAGGGCAACGTGATCCTGATCGTACCTTCGGAGCTGGATCAGGTGCTGGATATGGAAGGGTTGGCCGCTCGGGCCGAAGCCCTGGCGCCGCGGTTGGGGTATTCGTTGCAGTCGTTGATCAAGGCGATTCGGCCGGCGACATAAGCCGGTGTCCGTGAGGACCTCTTCGCGAGCAGGCTCGCTCCCCCATTTGACCGTGATCCAATGTGGGAGCGAGCCTGCTCGCGAAAGCTTTCAATACCGAACTAAAGTCCTTTGAATACGCCGGGCCGCCGCTCCACCAACGACCGCACACCCTCCCGCGCGTCCTCGGTACTCAGCAACTTCTTCACCAGCGCAGGCAATCCTTGAGCCGCGGCGGTTTCCCCTTCATAACGCGCCTGTCGGGCAGACATCAGCGTCGCCTGCACCGCCAGTGGCGCCTGCCGGGCAATTCGCTCGGCCAACTCGAGCGCCCGTGGCAGCAAATCCTCACTGGCCATGACCTCCTGCACCAACCCCAGGTGCAAGGCATCGCGGGCATCGAACTCATCCCCGGTCAGCATCCAGCGCATGGCATTCCCCCAACCGGCCACTTGATGCAGACGCAGCGTGGCACCGCCGAAGGGAAAAATGCCGCGCTGCACTTCCATTTGCGCGAAGCGGGTGTTGCTGGCGCACAGGTTGATATCGGCCGCCAGCATCAACTCGATGCCGATAGTCAGGCAGTAACCCTGGGCGGCGACGATCACCGGTTTGTTGACCCTGGGGCCGGCGAATACGCCCCATGGATCGCAGCCTCCAGGCGGTGCTTGCCAGCCTTCGCTCAGTGCTGCACTGGCGCTCACCAGATCCAGCCCGGCAGTGAAATGCTCGCCATGACCAAACACCACCGCCACCCTTGCATCGCTGTCGGCTTCGAACTCACCGTAGGCCAGGCTCAGTTCGTTGAGCAGGTCGAGGTCGAAGGCGTTGCGTTTGGCGACCCGATCCAGGCCGATCAACAGGACATGACCGCGCTTTTCACGGCTCACACGGCTGGTGTCGAGCTCTTTCATGGGGCATTTCCTCGGGCACAAAGGGGAGTCGGACCGACGGTCCGTGCGTTCAGGGTGAACCGTTTTAGCGCTATAGCCCACAGGGCCGGGCCTTTGAAAAATAGACGCTCGCACGATTATCCGCAAAGCCTGTGACAGAACGCCGTACGCGGGTTTTTTGCGTTAAAAAAAGGCTCCCTTTTTCGGCAAATTCCGGTATAGTGCGCGCCGGCCTTTAGCCGGGCCGCGTTTAGGTAGAGCAATTCCCCGAAGTCAGCTTCGGCTGCACGTCCGTACTGCGGACTCTTCCTTGACGATTCTTTTCATTCATTCGTTTTCGCAAATCCCCGCCGACAAAGCTGCCAGGGCGACTCTTGAGTCTCAACACGGCATGCGCAGCTTTGGAGCATGGGTCTTTGCGGATGCACTTAGAGGCAGACCCATGACCCAGGAAATCGGCGGCTTCGCCGCTCTTGAACTTCATCCAAATATTGTCGCTGCAGTAGTCGCTACCGGCTATGAAGAGCCTTCGGCCATTCAGCAGCAGTCGATCCCGATCATTCTCGCCGGTCACGATATGATTGGTCAGGCGCAAACCGGTACCGGTAAAACCGCTGCCTTTGCCCTGCCTATCCTGCACCGCATTGATCCGTCCAAGCGCGAGCCGCAAGCTCTGATCCTGGCCCCAACTCGTGAGTTGGCGCTGCAAGTTGCAACCGCTTTCGAAACCTACGCCAAGCAAATGCCGGGCGTCACTGTTGTGGCTGTCTACGGCGGCGCGCCGATGGGCCCACAACTGAAAGCAATCCGTAATGGCGCACAGATCGTTGTCGCCACTCCGGGCCGTCTGTGCGACCACCTGCGTCGCGACGAAAAAGTTCTGGCGACCGTGAACCACCTGGTTCTCGACGAAGCAGACGAAATGCTCAAACTGGGCTTCATGGACGACCTGGAAGTCATCTTCAAGGCCATGCCGGAAACCCGTCAGACCGTATTGTTCTCGGCTACCTTGCCGCAGTCGATCCGTGCCATCGCCGAGCGCCACCTGCGCGATCCGAAGCACGTTAAGATCCAGAGCAAGACCCAGACCGTTACCGCGATCGAACAGGCTCACCTGTTGGTTCACGCCGACCAGAAGACTTCTGCCGTTCTCAGCTTGCTGGAAGTGGAAGATTTCGACGCGCTGATCATGTTCGTGCGGACCAAGCAAGCGACCCTGGACCTGGCCAGCGCCCTGGAAGCCAAAGGCTACAAAGCCGCTGCGCTGAACGGTGACATTGCCCAGAACCAGCGTGAGCGCGTCATCGACTCCCTCAAGGATGGCCGTCTGGACATCGTTGTAGCGACCGACGTTGCTGCTCGTGGTCTGGACGTACCGCGCATCACTCACGTGTTCAACGTTGACATGCCGTACGACCCGGAATCCTACGTTCACCGTATCGGCCGTACCGGTCGTGCCGGTCGCGAAGGTCGCGCACTGCTGCTGGTGACTCCACGTGAGCGCCGCATGCTGCAAGTGATCGAGCGTGTAACCGGTCAGAAGGTTGCTGAAGTTCGTCTGCCGGACGCTCAAGCCGTTCTGGATGCACGCATCAAGAAGCTGACCAACAGCCTGTCGCCGCTGGTGGCTGACGCCGAATCGACTCACGGTGATCTGCTCGATCGCCTGACCGCCGATATCGGTTGCAGCCCGCGTGCCCTGGCCGCAGCCCTGCTGCGCAAGGCTACCAACGGTCAAGCGCTGAACCTGGCCGCTATCGAGAAAGAGCGTCCACTGGTGCCGAACAACGCACCGCGTGGCGATCGTCCAGAGCGTTCCGGTGACCGTCCTGAGCGTGGCGACCGCGAGCGTCGTGCCCCGATGCCGTTGGCCGAAGGTCGTGCCCGTTGCCGTACCGCGCTGGGTGCGCGTGACGGTATCGCCGCCAAGAACCTGCTGGGCGCCATCCTCAATGAAGGTGGTCTGGCTCGTGAGGCCATCGGTCGCATCCAGGTGCGCGACAGCTTCAGCCTCGTCGAGCTGCCGGAAGATGGTCTGGAGCGTCTGCTGACCAAACTGAAGGACACTCGCGTTGCCGGCAAGCAGTTGAAGCTGCGTCGCTATCGCGAAGATTGATCCGCTTTCGGGCTGATTGATCGGATATGAAAAATCCCCGACTGGTTCGGGGATTTTTTTTGCCTCTCAATCGACGGTGTGCCCTTCGCGAGCAGGGGATTTGTGAGTGACACGCATCCATTGTGGGAGCGAGCCTGCTCGCGAAGGACGCGACTCGATTTCCCCTCAGCCGAAGCGGTAAATATCCATTCCCAGTGCACCCATGGTGAAGCCTTTGTGGGCAACGCTGAAATCTCCCCCGGCGCTGCGGGCAAAGTACAGTGGCAGCAGATGCTCATCGCTGGGATGGTTACGCACGGCGTTGGGTGCCTGTTGACGATAATCATGCAAGGCCGCTTCGTCATTGGCCTCAAGTTTCTCGATCATCCAGTCGCGAAAGACCTGCGCCCAGGGTTCGACGCTCTCGGGGCCGGCATGCCAGTCGAGTTCCCGCAGGTTGTGGGTAACGCTGCCGGAGCCGATCAACAGCACGCCATGTTCGCGCAGGCTGGCCAGGGCATGGCCGACGCGGGTTTGCAGGGCAGGCCCGCCACGGGAGGGCAGGGAGACCTGGACAATCGGAATGTCGGCCTGCGGATACATCAATGACAAGGGCACCCAAACGCCATGGTCGAACGGCCGCTGATTGTCGATGTGCGCGGGAAGCTCGGCTGCGTTCAACAGTTCGACAACCACCGCCGCCAGCCGGGGATCGCCGGGGGCCGGGTATTGCACTTCGAACAGCGCCTTCGGGAAACCACCGAAGTCGTGCCAGGTTTCAGGCCGGGGGTTGGCGCTGACCAGGAGTTCATGACTTTCCCAATGCGCAGAAACAATCACAATGGCTTTGGGCTTGGGCATGTCCGCCGCCAGGCGAGCGAGGGCGGGGCCGCTGGCGCCAGGTTCCAGGGCAAGCATGGGAGAGCCATGGGATATGTAGAGGCTGGGGAACATGAATGAGCTCCTGAGAGTTAAGATGGCCCCATCTTCAGTCAGATCATTGATCTAAATCTAATATAAGTTTTAGGGTGTTTTGATCGAATTTTTGGGGTTATTTATGCAGCCGGAGTTTTGGCACAAGAAGTGGGCGTCGAATCAGATCGGCTTTCACCTGCCGCAGGTAAACCCTTATCTGCAACGGTTCTGGCCACAGCTGGACCTGGAAGACAGTGCGCGGGTGCTGGTGCCGTTGTGCGGCAAGAGCCTGGATCTGTTATGGCTGGCGCACTGCGGGCATGAGGTGCTGGGTGTCGAGTTGTCGGAGAAGGCCGTTGAGGATTTCTTCAGTGAGCATCAACTGGACCCGGCTGTCAGTGAGCAAGGACCTTTCAATGTCTATCGGGCCGGTTCCATCGAGCTGTGGTGTGGGGATTTTTTTGCCTTGACGCCTGGCGATGTCGCTGATTGTTCCGCGCTTTATGATCGCGCTGCGTTGATTGCGTTACCACCGGCGATGCGTGAGCAATATGCGGTGCATTTGAATCGGATTCTGCCCAAGGGTTCTCAAGGGCTGCTGATTACGCTGGATTACGATCAGGATCAAATGTCCGGCCCGCCGTTCGCCGTGGTTGATGATGAAGTGCAGCGGTTGTTCGGGGCTTCGTGGGCATTGAAAGTCCTGGAGGATCAGGATGTGCTGAGCGAGAGCGGGAAGTTTCTGGAAGCGGGCGTCACCCGGCTTGAAGAGCGGGTTTATAGGGTTTCCAGCCGGTAGTTTTTGTTGATTGTTCCGGCCTCTTCGCGAGCAGGCTCGCTCCCACAGTAAATTTGCATATCACAAA
>NZ_JBSVWS010000234.1:0-7042 GCF_054071155.1 Pseudomonas sp. SDO5532_S415
GGGTCGGCGAAGATCCTTGTGGGAGCGGGCTTGCCCGCGATGGCGCCAGAACAGGCAATACATACCCTGAACTTAGTCTTCCAGCAGCTCTTCAGCCTGACCCAGGATGTTTTCCAGGGTGAAGCCGAACTCTTCGAACAAGGCCGACGCAGGTGCCGACTCGCCGTAGGTGGTCATGCCGATCACGCGACCTTCCAGGCCGACGTACTTGTACCAGTAGTCGGCGTGGGAAGCTTCGATGGCGATACGGGCGCTGACCTGCAACGGCAGGACCGATTGCTTGTAGCCGGCATCCTGGGCATCGAACACGCTGGTGCAAGGCATGGAAACCACACGCACCTTGCGACCTTGCTCGGTGAGTTTGTCGAAGGCCTGAACGGCCAGGCCGACTTCCGAACCGGTGGCGATCAGGATCAGCTCAGGCTCGCCGGGGCAGTCCTTCAACACGTAACCGCCACGATTGATGTCGGCGATCTGCAGGGCATTGCGGGTCTGGTGTTGCAGGTTCTGACGCGAAAAGATCAGGGCCGAAGGACCATCTTTACGCTCCAGCGCATACTTCCAGGACACCGCCGATTCAACAGCGTCAGCTGGACGCCAGGTGTCGAGGTTCGGCGTGCAGCGCAGGCTGGCCAGTTGCTCGATTGGCTGGTGAGTCGGACCGTCTTCGCCCAGACCGATGGAGTCGTGGGTATAGACGTGGATCACACGCTGCTTCATCAGGGCCGACATGCGCACGGCGTTGCGGGCGTATTCCATGAACATCAGGAAGGTCGCGCCGTAAGGCACCAGGCCACCGTGCAGGGCAACGCCGTTCATGATCGCGGTCATGCCGAACTCGCGCACGCCGTAGTACATGTAGTTGCCGCTGGCGTCCTCAGCGGTGACGCCTTTGCAGCCTTTCCACAGGGTCAGGTTGGAACCGGCCAGGTCAGCCGAACCGCCAAGGAACTCAGGCAGCAGCGGGCCGAACGCGTTCAGGGCGTTCTGGCTGGCTTTACGGCTGGCGATGGTTTCGCCCTTGGCAGCGACTTCGGCGATATAAGCATCGGCTTTTTCGGAGAAGTCAGCCGGCAGCTCACCGCTCAGACGACGAATCAGTTCGTTGGCTTCGGTCGGGAAGGCCGCGGAGTAGGCTGCGAAACGCTGGTCCCACTCGGCTTCGACCGCGCGGCCGGCTTCCTTGGCATCCCACTCGGCATAGATGTCGGCCGGGATTTCGAACGGGCCGTGGTTCCACTTCAGCGCGGCACGGGTCAGGGCGATTTCCGCGTCACCCAGCGGGGCGCCGTGGCAATCTTCCTTGCCTTGCTTGTTCGGCGAACCGAAGCCGATGGTGGTCTTGCAGCAGATCAGGGTTGGCTGATCGCTTTTACGAGCGGTATCGATCGCGATTTTGATCTCTTCCGGGTCGTGACCGTCGACATTGCGGATCACTTGCCAGTTGTAGGATTCGAAACGCTTGGGCGTGTCATCGGTGAACCAGCCTTCGACTTCGCCGTCGATGGAGATGCCGTTGTCGTCGTAGAAGGCGATCAGCTTGCCCAGGCCCAGGGTGCCGGCCAAGGAAGCGACTTCATGGGAAATGCCTTCCATCATGCAGCCATCACCCAGGAACACGTAGGTGTGGTGATCGACAATGTTGTGGCCAGGACTGTTGAATTGCGCCGCCATGACTTTTTCGGCCAGGGCAAAACCCACGGCGTTGGCCAGGCCCTGGCCCAGTGGACCGGTGGTGGTTTCAACACCCGGGGTGTAGCCGAGCTCCGGGTGACCCGGGGTGCGGCTGTGCAGCTGGCGGAACTGCTTCAGGTCTTCGATCGACAGGTCGTAGCCGGTCAGGTGCAGCAGCGAGTAGATCAGCATCGAGCCATGACCGTTGGACAGCACGAAGCGGTCACGGTCGGCGAACGATGGATTGCTCGGGTTGTGCTTGAGGTAGTCGCGCCAAAGCACTTCGGCAATATCCGCCATACCCATAGGGGCACCGGGGTGGCCGCTGTTGGCTTTTTGCACGGCATCCATGCTGAGGGCACGAATGGCGTTGGCACGCTCACGACGGCTAGGCATCGCTGTTCTCCTGCGGGTTCTGAATCGAGAGTGAATAAAACGAAACGGAAAAAAGGCGAGCATTTTCCCTCACCGAGCCGCCTCGGGGCAATGACAGATAGTCATCTGAAGGCGTTTTTCCAATCGATAACGACGGTTTCGGCTGGTGAAACCTTTCCGCCACTCGTTTGTTGACTGAAGCTAACGTTAAGAAGTGCCATCTATCGAGCAATATCAAAACTTTTTGATATTGCTCTTGCGGTGCTTCCGACGCATGACTAGACTGCCGGCCTTATGAATTTACGTGTGCCTTCCATTCGCCATGACGATTGCGATGAGTTGGCGGCCTTGTGCAAGGCCGCTGGCGATCCTCTGCGGCTGAATGTTTTGCGCGCGCTGGCCAACGATTCGTTTGGCGTGCTTGAGCTGGCGCAGATCTTCGGTATCGGCCAGTCCGGCATGAGCCATCACCTCAAGGTATTGGCCCAGGCCGACCTGGTAGCGACCCGCCGTGAAGGCAACGCGATTTTCTACCGTCGCGCCCTGCCCCACACCGAAACCCTGGGCGGCAAACTGCACATGGCCTTGCTCGACGAAGTGGACGAGCTGACCCTGCCTGCCGATGTGCAGTCGCGGATAACTCAGGTCCACGGACAAAGGGCGGCGGCCAGCCAGGATTTTTTCTCACGGGTCGCGGAGAAGTTTCGCGCCCAGCAAGACTTGATCGCCGGCCTGCCGCAATACCGCGACAGCGTGGTGGCCTTGCTCGACAAACTGAGTTTCAGCGAAGGTGCCACAGCCATCGAGGTCGGCCCCGGAGACGGTGCTTTTCTACCGGAACTGGCGCGCCGCTTCACCCAGGTCACGGCGCTGGACAACAGCCAGGCGATGCTCGAACTGGCGCGTCAGGTGTGCGAGCGCCAGATGCTGACCAACGTCAGCCTGCAACTGGCCGATGCCTTGAACGGCGTGAGCCTCAAGGCCGATTGCGTTGTATTGAACATGGTGCTGCACCATTTCGCCGCGCCGGCCGATGCGCTCAAGCACATGGCCAATTTGCTGCAACCAGGCGGTAGCCTGTTAGTGACAGAGTTATGCAGCCACAACCAGAGTTGGGCCAAGGAGGCCTGCGGTGATCTCTGGCTGGGGTTTGAACAGGACGACCTGGCCCGTTGGGCCACCGCTGCGGGACTCGTTCCCGGGGAAAGCCTCTATGTAGGCTTACGTAATGGTTTCCAGATCCAGGTCCGCCATTTTCAGCGGCCGGCTGGCGACACTCACCATCGGTAATTTCAGGAAAAAATCGAGATGAGCGAATACTCCCTTTTCACCTCCGAGTCCGTGTCTGAAGGGCATCCGGACAAAATCGCCGACCAGATTTCTGATGCGGTACTGGACGCCATCATTGCTGAAGACAAGTTCGCCCGTGTGGCGTGCGAGACTCTGGTGAAAACGGGCGTGGCAATCATCGCCGGCGAAGTCACCACCTCGGCCTGGGTTGACCTGGAGCAGATCGTTCGTGACGTGATCACCGACATCGGCTACACCAGCTCCAACGTCGGCTTCGACGGTGCGACCTGCGGCGTGATGAACATCATCGGCAAGCAGTCTCCTGACATCAACCAGGGTGTCGACCGCGCCAAGCCTGAAGATCAGGGTGCCGGCGACCAGGGCCTGATGTTCGGCTACGCCAGCAACGAAACCGACGTACTGATGCCTGCACCGATCACGTTCTCGCACCAGCTTGTGCAAAGGCAAGCCGAAGCCCGTAAATCCGGCCTGCTGCCTTGGCTGCGTCCGGACGCCAAATCGCAAGTAACCTGCCGTTACGAAAACGGCAAGGTTGTCGGTATCGACGCCGTTGTTCTGTCGACCCAGCACAACCCGGAAGTGTCGTACAACGACCTGCGCGAAGGCGTGATGGAACTGATCGTCAAGCACGTGTTGCCTGCCGAGCTGCTGACCAAGGACACCCAGTTCCACATCAACCCGACCGGCCAGTTCATCATCGGTGGCCCGGTAGGTGACTGCGGTCTGACCGGCCGCAAGATCATCGTCGACAGCTACGGCGGCATGGCCCGTCACGGCGGTGGCGCGTTTTCCGGTAAAGATCCATCGAAGGTTGACCGTTCGGCTGCCTACGCCGGTCGTTACGTGGCGAAAAACATCGTCGCCGCCGGCCTGGCCGAGCGTTGCGAGATTCAGGTGTCCTACGCCATCGGCGTCGCCCAGCCGACTTCGATCTCGTTGAACACCTTCGGCACCGGCAAGATCAGCGATGACAAGATCGTCAAGCTGGTCCGCGAAGTGTTCGACCTGCGTCCATACGCGATCACCAAGATGCTCGACCTGCTGCACCCGATGTACCAGGAAACCGCAGCGTACGGCCACTTCGGTCGTACCCCGGCAACCAAGACTGTGGGTGACGATACTTTCACCACCTTCACCTGGGAAAAAACCGACCGCGCCGACGCCCTGCGTTCCGCCGCCGGCCTGTAAGCCTTTCCCGGCTGTACCAGAAGCCCCGCACGGTTTTGCCGTGCGGGGCTTTTTATGGCCTTGCATTCGAGACCGCATCGCCCCCTTCGCGAGCAGGCTCGCTCCCACAGTTAATCGCATTCCCCTGCTCGCGAAGAAGCCAGTCCAGACAACAAAACATTCGGCAAAACACCCACCCTTCAAGCCAGCCAGTACTCGCCTAGCCTTCAGGCACCCCAATGAGCAAGGACGCTCGCGATGCCCCTCACCCTGCGCCTGTTTTTCACTTGCCTGCTGACCCTTTCCAGCCTGAACGCCAACGCCACCCCATGCCCCGACTGGCCAACCGAACGCGCCTCGAACGAAGTCGCTGCACTGCAAAAACAGATCGACCTCTGGGACGACAGCTATCACCGCGAAGGAAAATCCCTGGTCACCGATGAACTCTATGACCAGTCCCGCGCGCGCCTTGCCCAGTGGCACCAATGCTTCAATCGTGGCTCACCCACAAATCCACTGCGCACCGCGCGCGGCACGATTGCCCACCCCATCGCCCACACAGGCCTGGAAAAACTCCACGACGATCAAGCCGTCGAACACTGGCTGCGTGATCGCACGGACGTCTGGGTCCAACCCAAGGTCGACGGCGTTGCCGTGACCTTGATCTATCGCCAGGGCCGGCTGACCCAGGCGATCAGTCGTGGCGATGGTTCACATGGCCAGGACTGGACGACTTCGGCACGTCAGATTGCAGCCATCCCCCAACACCTCTCGCAACCCCTGGACCTGTTGGTGCAAGGCGAACTCTACTGGCGCCTGGACGGGCACGTGCAGGCTCGGGACGGTAGTCTCAATGCCCGTGCCACCGTCGCGGGCTTGATGGCTCGCAAAGCACTAAGTTCGCAGCAGGCAACCGGGATAGGCCTGTTCGTCTGGGACTGGCCCCGAGGTCCGGAAAAGTTGCCAGAGCGCGTCGCGATGCTGGATGAACTGGGATTTCCCGGTACCAAAGCGTACAGCCAACCGATCAGCGCACTGGCCGACGCACAGCGCTGGCGCGACCACTGGTTTCGCTCGCCCCTGCCGTTTGCCAGCGATGGCATCGTCCTGCGCCAGGCAAACCGACCACCCGCCGAACGTTGGCAAGCCAAGCCGCCTTACTGGATCGCCGCCTGGAAATACCCTTTCGCCCAGGCACTGGCGCAAGTGCGCAAGGTTCACTTCAAGATCGGCCGGACCGGGCGGATCACCCCGGTGCTGGAGTTGACGCCGGTGATGCTCGATGACCGGCAAATCAAGCGTGTCAGTGTGAGCTCCTTGCAACGCTGGCAATTTCTGGACATTCGGCCCGGTGACCAGGTCGCCATCAGCCTGGCCGGCCTGACCATTCCCAGACTGGATGGCGTGGTGCTGCGCAGCACCGAGCGACCGGAACTGAACGTGCCGCTGGCAACGGATTTTCATTCGCTAAGCTGCTGGCAACCCACTCCGGGATGCGAGGGTCAATTCCTCGCCCGCCTGACTTGGCTCAGTGGCAAGCAGGGCCTGGCTTTGTCCCATGTCGGCCCTGGCACCTGGGAGAAGCTTCTTGAATCAGGCCGCCTGAAAGGTCTGCTCGATTGGTTGACCCTTGATGCTCAGGAGCTTGCTAACATTGATGGTTTCGGCGAGCGCAGTGCCGCGCGACTTTCGAGCAGTTTCGACAGTGCTCGGCAACGATCTTTCGCCCGTTGGCTCAAAGCCCTGGGCATGCCTCCGACAGGCCAGGCACATCTCGTTGATTCATGGCAGGCGCTGGCGAATCGAAACATCGAACAATGGCAGGCCGAATCCGGGATCGGCCCGGGACGCGCAGCGCAACTGAGCGCGTTTTTCCGCGACCCGCAGGTCCTGGCCTTGAGTGAAACATTACGGGCGGCAGGGATTGACGGTTTTTAACGACCGGTAATGCCTTGGCACCCGGGAACCCTCTAGTACCGATGGGCTCAAACAAGCCATCGCTGCATCGACACGATTGCCTTTTCACATGGAGCTTTTATGAAATTTCTTTCACCGCTCGCCCTGTTGGCCCTTTGCAGCGTGATGGCCGCCCCGCTGATGGCGGCCGAAGATGCACCGGGACTGACCGGCTGCGCCGCCAAGAAGCAAGGCATCATCAATCAGATCGAACTGGCCAAGTCCCACGGTAATGGCGAGCAGCAGGCGGGGCTGGAAAAAGCCCTGAGCGAAGTCACCGCCAACTGCACGGACGCCTCACTGAAGAAAGAACGGGAAAACAAGGTGCTCGACGCCAAGCACGAAGTCAGCAGGCGTCAGGCCGACCTCGACAAGGCCATGAAAAAAGGCGATCCCGAGAAGATCGACAAGCGCAAAGAGAAGCTCGCCGAATCCCGCAAGCAATTGCAGGAAGCGGTCGATGAGTTGGATAAGTAAGAAACGGTAAAAACCGTGGATCGTTGGCGTTGCCAGATCCGTCTTCGCGAGCAGGCTCGCTCCCACAGGGGAATGCGATTAA
>NZ_JBSVWS010000235.1:0-6958 GCF_054071155.1 Pseudomonas sp. SDO5532_S415
AGTCACTGTATCTTTGACTGGACGATCGCTATCGCGGGCAAGCCCGCTCCCACAGGGTTTGTGTCTAACCCAGATTAATCACTCATCCAGCCGCTCGGTGTACACCACCCACACACTGCACGGCATTTTGTACAGCAGGTGTTCCACCGTGCTGCCGATCAATCGCCCCATGCCGCGATGGCCGAGGCGGCCCATGACGATCACGTCGACGTCATAGGCATCGGCGTAACGAGTCAGGACCTTGGCCGGGCTGCCCATGATCATGTGTCGCTGGGGGCCTGCGATGCCGTTGCGTTCGGCCAGTTCGTTGAAGGCTTCCAGCTGGGCGTCATACAAGGTCTTGTTCTTGGTCGAGGAGAAGAACGCCGAGCCGTTGTCGAAGCCGAATTCGTCGGAGCTGATGGACGAAAGATCGTAGGCGTAGACCACGTCAAGCTCGGCATTGCAGGCACTGGCCAGTTTCGAGGCTTCGTGCAGGATCCGGTCGTTGAAACTTTTGTAGTGGTCATCGCGGTGGAAGGGATCGACCGCGGCCACCACCTTGCGGGGCAGGGCATTAACCGCGTGGCTGACGAAGTGTAAAGGCACCGGACACTCGCGCAACAGGTGAATATCCAGCGGGGTGAAGATCAGCCGCGACAGCAGCGACTGGTGCTCCAGTGCCTTGATCAGCACGTCCATCGGCTGTTCCTTGAGGTGGATCAGAATCTCTTCCAGCGGTTTTTCTACCCACGCCACTTCGGTGGTGACGTGTACGCCGATTTTGCGCAAGGGCCGGGCCTGGTCTTCGAGCCACTGGCGGTGGCGATCGACATAGCCCAAACGCATCTGTTCCAGCGCCTTTTCATTGACCAGACTGGCCGTGGCCAGGCCTTCCAGATAATCGAACGCCACGATGTGCAGCGCCGCGTCTTCAGCCTTGGCTAGCGCCGCCGCCCGATCGAAGGCGGGGCTGTGTTCCATCAGTGGCGAAGTCACCAGCATGAAACGTGATTGCTCGGACATGACAAACCTCCCGGGGGCGTTCGGCTTGTTAAGTATTGACCATGATTGGTCGCAGTTGGAGCCGGTTATCGGAGGTGTCTGCCATCACACCAATCAAATGTGGGATTCAATTAACTTCCGCGCCCCGGGCCTTGAGCAGCTCACGCAACACCGAGCGATGACAATGCGCCTCATCCTCGCAGTAACAACCCACGGCCAGGGAGGTGTGATGGGACAGGGCGGCCAGCAGATCCAGCATCTGGCTGGCGGCCGGCTGCTTCATTTCTGCCTTGAACTTGCGCACGAACGCGGCCCAGGCCTTGGCATCTTGTGCCGCCAATGCTTCGGCAACCAGTTCCGCGCTGGGCGACAGCAACGGCTGCCACACATCATAGAAATCCCGCGTGGCGAACTCGGCCTTCGGTACGCCACGGGGAGGGCGGCGCACGGTGCCCAGGCGCAGACCTTCGTCGGGTTTTCGCGGCGAACCGAGTCGCACGATATGGATAGGCATGGCGTTACTTGAGCCGCGATCCGTCGAACCACTCCAGCGCGGTGCGCCAGAAGCAGATCCCCAGAAAATAGGCCGACATCAATAGCCAGAGCCCCATCACCAGCGGGTTGATCACCGGATGGTTGATCACCAGCGACAGGCTGCACAACAGCCAGATCGCCGTCACGGCAATGTTGATCGGCATGAAGCGGCGCACACGGAACGGGTGCAGGAATTTCATGCGGGTCAGGGTCAGCAAGGCCAGGCCGATTACCGTCAGGAAGGTGATCCACGGCGACGGCGCGATGATGTACAGGCACAGGGCGACCACGTTCCACGCGGCGGGGAAGCCCTGGAAGTAGTTGTCCTTGCTTTTCATATTGACGTTGCAGAAACAGAACAGCGACGACACCAGAATCAGCGACACGGTCAGCAGCAGCGTGTAGTCCGGCAGCGGGATGTAGCGATAGATGAACAGCGCCGGGATGAACACATACGTCAGGTAATCGATGACCAGATCGAGGATCGAGCCGTCGAAACTCGGCAGCACCGACTGCACATTGACCTTGCGCGCCAGTGCGCCGTCCAGGCCATCGACGATCAGCGCCACGCCCAGCCACAGCAGGCAATTGGTCGGCTGGTTATCGAGCAGGGCAAGGGTCGCGAGGAAGGCGGTGACCACGCCGGTGGCGGTAAAACCATGGGCTCCCCACGCTTTGAGCCTGGCGATGTGTAGAGTCGATATCACGGGGGCGTTCTCCAGAAAGTGAAGCAAGCCAGTCATCGCCTTCAGTATCGAGGGCGGCGGCAAACCGGGTCGGGTTGCAGGTATCGACCGGGTATCCGGGAATAAGGTTCACCACCTATGAATCTTAGCTGCGCCGCAAAAAAAGACCCCGGATAAATCCGGGGTCAACGTGGGTTATCTGAATCGATCCGTCTGACGATTCACAGCGCCGCCTCCGGATTGCGACCAAATACCCGGTTATATTCAGCCTTCGCGGTCTGCTCGGTAAATTCGCCCGACCACTTGGATACCACCACTGTCGCCACGCTGTTACCGATGGTGTTGCAGGTGGCGATGGCCATCGACATGAAGCGGTACACCCCGAACAGCAAGGCCAAGCCTTCGACCGGCAGCACGCCGATCGCGGTCACCGTCGCGGCAAACACTACAAAGCTGCCGCCCGACACCGCTGCCGCGCCTTTGGATGTCACCAGCATGATGGCAATGGTGCCCAGTTGCTGTTCCCAACTCATCGGTACGCCATAGGCGTTGGCGATGAACAGCACGCACAGCGACATGTAGATGGAGGTGCCATCGAGGTTGAAGGCATAACCGGTAGGCAAGACCAGGCCGACGCTCTGCTTGGAACAACCGAATTTCTCGAGTTTTTGCAGCAGGCGCGGCAGGGCGCTTTCCGACGATGCCGTACCCAGCACGATGAAAATCTCATCCTTGATGTACTTCAGGAAGCGCCACAGGCTGAACCCGGAAATCCGGCAGACGACCCCCAGCACCACGAAGATGAAGAACGCGACACAGACGTAGAACATCAGCACCAGGTTGGCCAGCGACATCAGCACAGCGGTGCCATTGGCACCCACGGCGTAGGCCACGGAACCGAAGGCGCCGAGCGGGGCGAACTTCATGATCAGGTTGATGAACTCGAAGAAGCATTCCGATACCCGGTTCAAGCCATCCTCGATGACACTGCGCCGCTCGGGCTTGAGGGCCAGCAGGGCAAAGCCGAACAACACCGAGATCACCAGCACTTGCAACAGTTGGCCACCGGCGAACGCACCGACGAAGTTGTCCGGGAAGATCCCGTAGATGAAGTCCATGGTCGACGCCGGCGCGTGACCCTTGGCGACCGCCGCACTGGCGGCTGCGGCGGTGGCGCTGCTCGGATGAGCGTCGTGCATGCCGGAGCCGATGTTCAGCAGGTTGCCCCACAGCAGACCGATAGCCAGGGCAAGGGTGGAGACGATTTCGAAGTAGATCAGCGCGCGCAGGCCGACCTTGCCGACCCGCTTGATATCACCTGCCGAGGCGATGCCATGGACCACGGTGAAAAACACCAGCGGCGCTACGGCAGTCTTGATCAGTTTGAGAAAAATATCGCCCAGAATCTTGAATTTGGCGGCAAATTCCGGCGCGAGAAAACCGAAGGCAATGCCCAGAATCATGGCGGCGATGACCTGGAAGGTCAGGTCCTTGTAGAACGGTTTTTTGTTGAGGGTGGTCATGTCTGCGATCTCGTTGTTGTTATTGGCGAGCGGTAGGCAGAAGGGCTCGCTCATGGCGAGCCCCGCAACGATCAGCGCTTGACGCGACCCTCGCGAGCCAGGGCGATATCGACCATCTGCGGCGCAAGACCCAGATAATTGGACGGGTCGGTGAGGCGCTTGAGTTCCTCGATATCCAGTTGCGCGGTGGCTTCACCCTGAGCGAGCAGGGCGTCGAGCAGGCTGGTGCCTTCGTCGTTGGCCAAGCGGCACGCGGCATACACCACATCGTGGGCGACCTGACGGCCCAGCGCCGGAGCCAGTCCCATCATCACCGCTTCGGCGACGATCAGGCCCTGGGTCATGTCTAGGTTCTTGCGCATGCGCTCGGTGCGCACTTCCAGCCCGGCCAGCATGAATTTCGCCTGACCCAGGGACGCCGCGCTCAGGGCGAAGGCTTCGGGAATGGCGATCCATTCGGCCTGCCATGGGCCGGTGGAACGTTCGAAATCCTGGATCATCGCGTCGAGCATCAGGCCGGCTTGCTGGCGCACACCTTTGGCGGCGGCGTACATCAATTCGCAGGAAATCGGATTGCGTTTTTGCGGCATGGTGCTGCTGGCGCCACGGCCCTTGACGAACGGTTCGTACACTTCGCCCAACTCGCTGGTCATCATCATCATGACGTCCAGGGCAATCTTGCCCAGCGAACCGGTGACCAGTCCGAGGAAATTCAAGGTTTCGGCCAGACCGTCGCGGGCCACGTGCCAGGTGGCTTGCGGCACGCCCAGGCCGAGTTCGGCCATCAGTGCTTCCTGCACTTCCAGGCCTTTGTCGCCCAGGGACGCCAAGGTGCCCGCCGCACCGGCGAACTGGCCGATTTCCACCCGTGGACGCAGCTCCACAAGGCGTTCGGCATGGCGGTCGAACATGCTCAACCACACCGCACATTTGTAGCCGAAGGTGATCGGCAGCGCGTGTTGCAGGTGGGTACGCCCGGCCATCGGGGTATCGCGGTAACGCTTGGCCAACCCGGCAAGCAGGCCGCGCACGGCCTGGATGTCGCGTTCGACAATCGCCAGCGCCGCACGGACTTGCAGGACCACGGCGGTGTCCATGATGTCCTGGGTAGTGGCGCCCCAGTGCACGTAGCGTCCAGCCTCGCCACAGGTTTTCGACAGCTGTTCCACCAGCGGCAGGATCGGGTAGCCGACGATTTCGGTTTCATGCTGCATCAATGCCAGGTCGAGGGACGCGTAGGTGGCCCGTTCGGCGATCTGCTCGGCTGCCTCATGCGGAATCACGCCGCAGCGGGCTTCGGCGCGCGCCAGCGCCACTTCCACTTCGATATAGCGTTCGATCAAGGCTTTGTCGGAAAACACGCCGCGCATCTCGGCGGTGCCGAACATGTCGCGAAAGAGGGCGGAGTCGAAGACGGTGCTGGACATGAGTTAATCCTGATATGTTTGTTGTTGATCGGACATATCTAATATGTCCGTACATAATTCTTACGTGCTCACTGATACACTGTCAACTCGGTGAACGTTCGGGACTGATGAAAGGTATGAGCCAGACGCGCTATGCGGTCGTTGCAAAAGACTTGATGGAGGGCATTTCCAGCGGGCGCTACCCGGTCGGGACGCTGCTGCCGACGGAATTTGAGCTGTGCGAGCTGTATGACGTGAGCCGACATACGGTGCGGGCGGCCATCACGCAATTACAAAACCAGGGGCTGGTGTCCCGGCGCAAAAGAGTCGGTACGCGGGTCGAAGCGTCGTCACCTCAAGGGGGATACTCGCAATCGCTGGCCTCGGTGTCGGACCTGGTTCACCTGGCCGAAACCCAGATTCGCAGCATTCAGCATGTGCACCACTTTGTCGCCGACATCGCCCAGGCCCGGCGTCTGGGGCTGGAGCCCGGCGAGCATTATTTTTGCGTCTCGAGCATCCGGGTCGATCAGCAAAACGCCCGGGCACCGCTGTGCTGGACCGACGTCTACGCTCAGGACATTTACGCTGAGGTGATCGAGTTGGCCGAGCAACACCCGGACGAACTGATTGCCGCGCTGATTGAGCAGCATTTCGCCCGAACCATCGATGTGGTGGATCAACAAGTGCGAGCGGTCCTGCTGACGCCCGAAATCGCCAAGAGCCTGAATGCAGAGCCGGGCTCCCCCGGTTTGAATATCATTCGCCAATATCGCGACGAGGACGGCGGGTTGATGGTGGTGTCCGAAACCACCCATCCCGAGGACCGTTTTACCCTGGTCACTCAGATGAGGCGCGAGCGCACATCGGCCTAGCGCGAACGCTAGCCGGCATGATCTTGGGGGTCGGCTGAACGGTGCTGGCACAATTGCCGGCGAGGACTATTGTTGCCTGACGGATCACTCCCTTCGATGAGGACGTCGTCATGAACACCAGCGATCTGCTCGAACAATTACTGCGCGGCGGCCAGGGCGCGATGCCGCGACAGGGTGGTGGGGCATCTGCTCAAGGCGGTTTGGGTGACCTGGGCGGATTGCTCGGCGGCCTGCTGGGTGGCGGCGGTGGCGGTGGTGCCGGCGCCGGCGCGGGTGGAATGGGCGGGCTGGGCGGACTGCTCGGTGGCCTGCTGGGCGGTGGCTCGCCGATGGGCGGTTCCCCTCAGGGCCGTTCCGGTGGCGGCACCAACTATGCCGCGCTGGCTTCGCTGGGGATGATGGCGTTCCAGGCGTATCAGGCCTGGCAGCGCAGCCAGGCCGCACAGCAGCAACAGGCACCGCAACAGGCGCTGCGCACGGTGGATCTGTTGGCCGGCCCGGAAGTCGAGGAGCATAGCCATGCGATCCTGCGGGCACTGATCGCGGCAGCCAAGGCCGACGGCCGGATCGACCCGGCCGAGAAGCAGATGATCAGCACCGAAATCGGCCGTCATACCGATGATCCGCAATTGCAGCAGTGGCTCGACGATGAAGTCGCCAAGCCGCTGGACCCTGCCGAGGTGGCACAATCGGCCACCGACCCCGGCATGGCCGCCGAGATGTACCTGGCCAGCGTGATGCTGGTGGATGATCAGCAGGATGCCGAGCGCAATTATCTGGATGAGCTGGCGGCGGCGTTGCAGATTGATCCGGATTTGCAAGTGCATCTGGAGCAGCAGGCGAGGGGTGGGGCTGTCTGATGGTGTGAAACCGCCGGATTCAGGTCGGCTGACAGGACGCCTTCGCGAGCAGGCTCGCTCCCACAATGGGGCTGTGGTGTGAGCAAAACC
>NZ_JBSVWS010000236.1:0-6922 GCF_054071155.1 Pseudomonas sp. SDO5532_S415
CACATTTGGAATGCAATCCCCTGTGGGAGCGAGCCTGCTCGCGAAAGCGTCAGTCCAGGCACTTCGGATCAGGAATACTGTACTTCGATCTCATCCAGCTGATGATCAAAGGTTTTGAGCCGCGCGGTCCAGGTGTACACCAGCACTTCAAAATCCCGATTGATCACCGCCCCGCCCGTCACTTCCCCACGGGGGTCGCAGAAGTCCAGTTGATAGCGCTCACGAGCCATGGCGGTGGCGACATCGGCCAGTTCCCGGGCGTTGTTGAGCCAGTGCCGACCGTCGTCGGCCACTTGTTTGTCCAGCTCCAGGCATTGCTTCTTCAGGGTTTCGAGGCTCTTTTCCAGCGGCGTGCCAGTGAGCTCGCCCATGACTTCCTGGAACGTGCGCCCCGGTTGCCAGTAACTGCCCCAGAAATAGCGGTCGAACACCGTTTCGACACGACGCAACGCCACCTTGGTGTCCCAGATCAGCACCAGGGTCTTGCCTTGTTCGAGTTGCCTTTTTTTGATCCGCTGCGTCTGGACGGACGCCCAGGCCACCACCGCGATGGACATCACGGCGATCAGCGCGGCGGCACTGTCGAGAAATACCATCGCCTTGTCGATCTGGTGGGCCAGCATGATGCCGTAGAAATAGGTCGCCGTGAGCAGCACCAACGCCACGACGGCACACCAGAAGCCGAGAGCATAAGGGTTTTTCATTATTGGTTTCCCCATGACCTGCGCAAGCCTTGTGCGAAGCAAGGGCGTTTTTCACGAACGCCCTTTCAACACTTCAAAGCATAGCAACGGCCTCAGGGTTTGCCGGAGTTCGACGCTTGCGTTCGTCCGCTTTCCCAACCGCCACCCAGGGCCAGGAACAAATCGATCTGGCTCGTCGCAACCTGAGTGTTCGCAGCGGCCAGTTGTGCCGTGACGTCGGTGTAGGTACGGGTCGCTTGCAGGTCCGCCAGGAACGACGCGCGGCCGGCCTGGAAGAAACGATGAGTCTGATCGGCGGCCAGTTTCGCCGATTGCTCGGCGTCCGCCAGGGCCTCACGGCGTTGCAGCAACGCTGAGTACTGGGCCAGGCCGGTCTGGGCTTCACGAATGGCGTTGAGTACCACGCCGTCGAAATGTGCCAGTGCGCCTTGAGTGGCCGCTTCGGCCTCGCGGATACGCGCGCGGGCGCCGTTGGTCGGCACCGTCCAGGTCAGCGAGGGTCCAAAGCCCCAGCGGTTGGTGGACGGCTCGCCGAGGTTATCCAGGATACCGATGGTACCGACGGTCGCGCCGATGCTGATGTCCGGGTACAGCTGACCCGTAGCAACGCCGATGGTGGCGGTCGCAGCCGCCAGTCGGCGCTCAGCCTGCCGTACGTCGGGACGCCGCTTGAGCAATGTCGCACCATCCCCCACCGGCATCAATCGGGCAATTTTCGGCAGTTCGGCGCAGCTGTCGGTCCCGGCAGGTAATTGATTTACCGGTTTAGCCAGCAACATCGACAAGCGGAACAGACCAGCCTGGCGCGCCGCCTCATAACGCGGCATGTCGGCGCGCAGGGATTTGAATTGGGTTTGCGAACGGGTGACCTGGGTTTCATCGCCGCGCCCAGCATCGCGCAGACGTTGAATCAGCGTGGTGCTCTGGGCTTGCAGATCGAGGGAGTGCTGGGCGATTTCCCGCTCTTCGTTGGCTGCACACACTTGCGTGTAGGCGCGTACCACGTCGGCCACCAGGGTGATGCGTGCAGTATCGGCCGCGGCTTGCGTCGCATCGGCATTGGCCTTGGCCGCTTCGATGCCGCGCTGCAAGGTGCCGAACAGGTCGAACTGGTACGAGGCGCTGATGCCGATATCACCGATGTTGGCCACCGGTACTTTTTCCGGCAAGAGGAACGCTTCGCCGGATTCCTGCAAGCGTTGGGCACCCATCTTCACACCGGCGCTCCAGCCGCCCGCCGCCTCGGCTTCGTCGACCTGGGCGCGAGCCCGCAGCAGGTTCGCCGCCGCCACGCGCAAGTCAGTATTGGACGCCATGGCTTGCTGAACCAGCTGGTCGAGCCGCGGGTCGTTGTACAGGCGCCACCAATCGGCAGGCACCGGTGCCGAAACCACCGGCTTGCCGTCGACCGCCAGTTCACCCTGCAAGTCTTCACGGTGGATGGCCGCTTCTACGGGCAAGTGATAGTCCGGCCCGACCACCTGGCACGCCGACAACAGCAAACCCAATCCGGCGACCGCTAAAACCGAGGCCTTGCTCATTGCCCCGGCCCCCGGACCTGATCATCAATGATCGACACCGTGGCGGTGCGCCCGGCGATCATGCGGAAATCCGCCGGCACGTCATCGAAGGCAATCCGCACCGGAATCCGTTGGGCCAGCCGCACCCAGCTGAACGCCGGATTGACGTTGGGCAACAGGTTGCTGCCGCTGGTGCGGTCGCGGTCTTCGATACCGGCGACGATGCTTTCGACGTGACCGCGCAGCCGCGCACGGTCGCCGATCACGCGGATGTCGACGCTTTGGCCGACATGAATGCCGTCCAGCTTGGTTTCTTCGAAATAGCCGTCGATGTGGAAAGAGTTGCTGTCGACCACTGACAACACCGGCCGCCCTGCACTGACAAACTCCTGGGTACGCGGCGCGCGGTCGTTGACGTAACCGTCCACCGGGCTGCGGATCACCGAGCGATCAAGGTTGAGCTGAGCGCTGTCCACCGCCACCTGAGCTTCCATCAACGCCACTTGGGCACGGGCCACCCGCGACTGGCTTTCCTCCAGTTGCTCGCCCGGCACCAGATTACCGAGGCCCTTGTTGCGCTTGGCTTCACGCTGGGCCTGGGCCAGGGTTTCTTCGCGGTCGGCCACCGCCGCTTTTGCCTGGCGCAGGGCCAGCTTGAAGCGGTCCTGGTCAATGCTGAACAGCACCTGCCCTCGCTTGACCATTTGGTTATCGCGTACTTCCACCTGCTGGATCAGTCCGGACACGTCCGGCGCGATCTGCACGATGTCGGCACGGATGTGCCCGTCGCGGGTCCAGGGGGCAAACATGTAATACATCACCATGCGCCAGACCACGACAACGGCGAAGCTCACGATCAACAGGGTCAGGACCACGCGACCGATGGTCAATAAAGGTTTTTTCATGTCATCAGGTATCGACTGAGTGAGTCCACCACGCCAAGCAGCAAAGCGTAGAGAGCCACGTTAAACAATGCCCGGTGCCAGACCAGACGGTAAAAGTGCAGGCGCGTCAGTACCCCATGCACCAGCAGGTACAACACGTACGTAAAGCCCATCAGCACCAGCAGCGTAGGCAGGAACACCCCGCTGATATCCAGATCACCGATCATAAAGGCGCTCCATCGATGCCATGGGGAAGCGGTTCTTCTTGCTCTGCGGAACCGACGAATTCGACGCCCGGCAACAGCGCCAGGCGCAAGCCGCTCAAGGCGTGCAGCAGGTGCAGGCGGGTTTGCTCGTCACCCGCGCCAGCGAGGGCGCGACGGGTGCGGTCAAGGGTCATCAGCAACGGACTCGGCGCCGGCAAGCGTTCACCGGCCTTGAGGCACGCCTTGAAGTATTTGCCGACCTCAGCCACCACCTGATGCAGCAGCGCCTGCGGCACGCCATCAACCCGTGGCGTATAGGCGAGCAGGTCCAGCAGATTCAGCACCACGCGCACTTCCCGCAGGGCGATGCCGGTGTCCTGGCCGGTCATGGCCAGGCGCGGCAAGTGCTGCATCAAGCGATCCAGTACCTGCACACCCAGGTGCCGGTGCTCGGCCAGCGTTGCCGGCTCGGTGAGGCTGACAATGTCGCGCCAGCTGAAACGGGTCAGGCGCTTGGCCGCCAGCTCGGCGCCGAATGGCCGGGCAACCAGGGTCCAAATGAACGCAAACAGCAGGCCGATGGGGCCTGCCAGGTTGGAATTGGCGAAGCTGAGGAAATCTGCGTCGTAGGCGCCCTGAATGCTGATGAAGGACGAAGTGTTGACCAGGGTCAGCAGCATCCCCAGGTAAAACTGCGGCTTGACCGTCAGGGTGCCGACGATGATGAACGGCACGGCGAACGCCAACACCAGCATCGGGAAATCATGCAGGTTGGGCAGCACCAGAAACAGATACAGGCTGGCAAACAGTACCGACATCGCCGTCCAGAAAAAGAACCGGTAAATCTGCGGCGCCGGGTCGTCCATCGAAGCGAAGAAGCTGCACGCCACGGCGGCCAGGATCACCGCCGCGCCACCGTCAGTCCAGCCGAGCAAAATCCACAGTACCGACGCGACAATGATCGCGGTGACGGTGGACGCCGCCGAATAAAGCATCAGGCCACGATCCAGAAACGGCGTCAGCCGCCCCAGCCGCCAATGGCGATACACCGCACGCCAGCTGTCCTGGTTTTCACACTGGATGGCGATTTGCAGGCTGCGGCAGTCCTGCCATAGATCGATCCATTCGCCGAGGCGATACAGCGCGTTGGAAAACAGCAGCTGCTTGCGATCCTCCAGCGCCTGCGTACTGGGCTGCAAGGCTTCGAGCTGATGCTTCAACGCCTGCCAGCGGTCAATGTCGGCGTCTTTGTGCTGTAGCCAATCGGAAGTGGCGCCGAGCAGCGGCGCGAACTTGTCCACAAGCTCGGGTGTGCGCCGTTCGAGGGCGTAAAGCGCATCGTCAAGGGCATCGATCACCGGCAGCAAGTGAATCATGCGCCCGCGCAATTCATTGGTGTTGCGCACGGTCTGCGGACGCGCACCCTCGTGGGGCAACTGGCCGATCATCAATTCCAGGCTGTTGAAGGTCGCGACCATCGATGCGCGCAATCCACTGACTTCATCCGGCTGCACGTTGCGGCTGAGAAAACGCAGACTGTAGGTCGATGCATCGGCAAACCATTTGCTCACCGAATCGTTGAACACCGGCGCCAGCCGCCGCGGCCAGAAGATCGCGCCGACCACTGCTGCGACGGCGATGCCCAGAAAGATTTCCTCGGTGCGCGCTTCCGCTACGTCCCACACCGCCAAAGGGTTATCCACCACCGGCAATGCGATCAAGGGCAAGGTGTATCCGGCCAGCATCAACGCGTAGTTGTTGGCAGTACGCAGATGCAAGGACAGGAACAGCAACGTCCCTGTCCACAGGGCAATGACCAGCACCAGCACATAGGGGCTCTGGACGAACATCGGCACGAAAAAAACGGCTGCGACAGCACCCAGCAAGGTACCGACCGCGCGGTACAGCGCCTTGGATGTGGTCGGGCCGAGAAACGGATTGGAAACGATGTACACCGTGGCCATCGCCCAGTACGGACGCGGCATTTGCATGAGCAGGGCGATGTACAGCGCGATCATCGAAGCCGCGAAGGTGCGCACACCGTAGAACCAGTCCCGCGCCGGGGGCATGCCGGTAAAGAAACCGTTCAAGGGTGGGTCACCGGAAATGGACTGGCCGATTCGAAGGCCTTCAACACACGCAGCGCGGCTTCCAGATCACGCCGGTCGATGCCTTCCAGCGCTTCATTGCGCAAACGCACCAGTTCGACCTCGACGGTTTGCACCAGCGTCCGTCCGCTGTCGGTGAGGCTCAGGCATTTGGCGCGGCGATCCTGGGCGTCTTCGGTGCGGCAGACATGACCGGCATGGCACAGCTGGTCGAGCAGGCGCACCAGCGACGGACTCTCCATCCCCGACGCCTGCGCCACCGCCACTTGCCGCACACCATCGCCCAAGCGTCCGATCATCAACAACGGGACGGCGCAAGCTTCGGAGATTCCATAGTTGACCAGCGTCGTCTGGCAGATCTTCCGCCAATGCCGCGCGGCCACCACCATGGAGCTGCTGATGTTCATCTGGAGAGCGTCGAGGTTATTCGGCACGAGGGAATGCACACACTGTTAGTTTGCTAACTATCAATATGGCATTGGAGGGGATTTTTCGTCAAGTTTTGAAACAAATTCGTGACCACCCGTCATTCTTGACTGCCGCTGGCGAACCAGCGTAATGAATTTGTATATACTTTTTCATCACACGTGTTCAGAGGCCAGGTCATGTCAAAGCAAGCCGTTTTTACGATGAAACTCGAATCAGAATTGCGCGAACAGTTCATGGCCGAAGCAGAAGCGGCTCACCGGCCTGCCTCGCAAATTGTTCGGGAAATGATGCGTCAATTTGTTCAAACACAACGAGAGTCACGTGAGTACGAAGCATTCCTGCAACGTAAAGTGGATATCGCTCGTGCTTCCATGCGCAAAGGTGATGGTCTGACGAATGAGGAAGTTGAAGCAGAGTTCGCCGCCAGGCGTGGAAGGGCAGCTATACAAGAATGAAAATAATCTGGACGAAGGAAGCAGCACAGGACCGTGCAGACATTTGGGATTACTTACACACCGTTAACCCAAAAGCGGCCATCGACATGGATAACCGCTTCAGCGATGCGATATCCAGACTTGTACAGAACCCCGGGAGTGGTCCTGCTGGAATCGTCTCAGGCACTCGCGAACTCATTCCGCACCAGAGTTATCGCATGATTTATCAACAGGAACTGGATGCAGTCTGGATACTTGCCTTGGTTCATACATCCCGACAATGGCCTCCAGCGAACTAAACGCCTACACCCCCCGCCCCTTCCTCAGCATCACATCCAGTTGATCCACCACCTCGGCCCAATCGGCGTCATCCAGTATTTCATTACGCAACAGATCTGCCTGACTTGGATTCCAGAAAAACGCATCTGCCAGATGCAGTTCCGGTTTGAGCGGTGAATGGGTGGCGATGAATTTGTCGATGCTTTCGGCGTCGTCCGGCAGGCCGAGTTGTTTGAACAGGGATGGGAGGCTGTGGGTTGGGTTTTCCATGTCTGACTCCTTCTTTCGTCGTGAGGTGACTGCTTCGCAGTCATTCGCGAGCAGGCTCGCTCCCACAAGAGAAACGCGATCCCATGTG
>NZ_JBSVWS010000237.1:0-6867 GCF_054071155.1 Pseudomonas sp. SDO5532_S415
GTCGAGACTCAGATCGAAAGCACTGTCGAAATCGTCATCGGTCGGAATTGAGGCCAGGGCTTGCGGTTCGGGCTCAGGTTCCGGTTGCGCTGCTGGCGCAACAGCTACCGGCGTAATGCTGTCCAGATCGTCGAGACTCAGATCGAAAGCACTGTCGAAATCGTCATCGGTCGGAATTGAGGCCGGGGCTTGCGGCTCGGGCTCAGGTTCCGGTTGCGCTGCTGGCGCAACGGCTGCTGGCGTAACGCTGTCCAGATCATCCAGGCTCAGATCGAAAGCACTGTCTAAATCGTCTTCGGCCCGCACCTCTGCGGGAGCTTGCGGCTCGTCCAGCAGCAGGTCCTTGACGTATTGCGCGTCCAGTTCGGCAGCGGCGGCGGCAGCAGCAATTCCACCGGCGGCCACCAGCGCCATGGCCGGGAAACGGCTTTTCAGTTTTTCGACCTGGGCGAAATTATCGCCATTGGCCACCAGTTGACGCTCCTGAACCACGAATGCGTCGCGGTCGCCCTGCAAGCCGTAGACCTCCATCAGCTTCAGGCGCAAATCACTGCGCTGCGGCGCTTGCTTGACGCCCTCTTCCAGCAACGCGGCAGCCTGATTCAGACGTCCGGCGGCAATGTGCGACTGAGCCTGGCCCAATACATCGTCGGAACGCTCGGCGGCCGGCGCCACCAGCGGCGCGGCGATCGGCGGTGTCACCACGACCGGAGCAATCACCGGCGCCGGAGCTGGCGCAGGCGGCGGCACGGTAGCGCGCTTCACGCTTGGCGGTGGTACTTCCAGCCCTTCGAAGCTGCTTTCCGGCAGATCGAGATCCGAGGAAAACGGCTGCTCTTCGGCCAGGGCGCGGGCCATGCGCAGATGTTTCTCGGCTTCCTGCTGGGCTTTGCGGCGACGGGCCAGCAACAGCAGCAACAGCAACACCACCACTGCCCCGCCACCGGCCAGACCCAACAGCCATGGATTGGTCAGCAATTCGTTGAATTTCTGCTCGTCGGAGGCTGGCGATGCAGCCTCGGCGGGTGGCTCGGCCGGAGCCACTGCAGTCTCAGGCGCGGCCGGAGTCGGTGTTGCAGGCGCAGGTTCGGCAGGCGCTGCCCCAGGGCTGGCCGCCAGCTCAGCGGTGATCGCCGGAGCGGCCGCGGCAGGAGTGGCATCCGGCCCACCTGCGGCGCCTTCGGCCTGCAGCTTGGCCAGTTGATTGTTCTTCAGTTCGATCAGGCGTTGCAGCTTGTCCATCTGACTTTGCAGATCGGAGATGCGGCTTTTCAGTTCCTCGTTATCACGACGGGTCGTATCGAGGCTTTCCTGGGTGACCGCCAGCTTGTTGCTCAAGGCCTTGGCATCACCGGCTGGACCTTTGCCGCGGGCTTTTCCGGACTCGGCAGAAACCAGGCTCAGATTATCCCGCCCGGCTTGCGTCGACACGGCTTCACCGCGGCCGCGATTGGTGGCATCGAGTTGTTGCTGCCCGGTTCCAGGCTTGGGCACATAACGACGCCCCTGACGCCAGGCAGTGTTTTGAGCAGCCACTTCAGCGATGGCCTTGGACTGCGGCAGGCTGGCAGTTTGCGCCTGATCCGGCAGGCGCAGCACCTGCCCGGTTTTCAGGCGGTTGATGTTGCCGTCGATAAAGGCATCCGGGTTCAGCGCCTGGATGGCCAGCATGGTTTGTTGAATCGACCCGCCGTTACGGGCCTTCGCGGCGATTTCCCACAGGGTATCGCGCGCCGAAGTGGTGTATTGGGATGGCTGGGTCGCACCGGTGACCGGCGTTGTGCCTTGAGTCGGTACAGGCTGCGCAGCCGCTTCAGCGGTTTGCGGCGAGAATTTGGACGGATCGAGCAGCACGCTGTAATCGCGCAACAGACGACCGTTGGGCCACATCACTTGAACCAGGAATTTCACCATCGGTTCGGAAAGAGGCTGGCTGGAGGTCACACGCAGGATGCTTTTGCCGCTGGCGTTCAACACCGGGGTGAAGGTCAGGTCGTTGAGAAACGCCTGGCGATCGACACCGGCCTTGGCGAAATCTTCAGGTGACGCCAGGCTCGGCACCACTTCGGCAGCGGTAAGCTCCTTGACGTCGAGCAACTCGATTTCCGCCACCAGCGGCTGGTTCAGCGTCGACTTCAGGGTCAATTCCCCGAGTCCGAGGGCATGCGCCATACCGGAGGACAGCGCCGAGGCGGCCGCTATTGCTAACACCAGTTTGCGAACTTGAACCATAGCTCATCCTTAGTTTGAACATTCCTCGGCCAGCGAGAAGGTATTGATTGCCGCTGCCGTAAGGCATGGCGCGCGGCGGCGAAGGGTCGTCGCGCGCGATTGTTTCGTGCATGCCCCGGAAAGCCCCACTGGGTGACTCGCCTTCAGCATTCCGGCCAAGCATGGCGCTCGCCCGAAACCATTCGAAAATTTGTCGCCAAGTATCTTTTACAGCAGGTCTTTTATCAACAATTCGGCCAGCTGCACAGCATTAAGCGCCGCGCCTTTGCGTACGTTATCTGACGTCAGCCACACATTTAGTTCCGACAGGTCGTCGATACCGTGGCGAACCCGACCAACGTAGACCACATCCTGCCCTACCGCGTCGCCGACCGGTGTCGGGTAGTCGCCGGCTTCGACCAGCTCGATACCGGGGGCGTCTTCCAGCGCGGCATTGACTTTGCTCAGGTCGATCTCACTCGCCGACTGCAAGGTCACGCTAAAGCTATCGCCAAAAAACACCGGGGCTTGAATGCAAGTGACAGAAATCTTTAATGCAGGCAGCGCCATGACCTGGCGCAGCTCGCGCACCAGGCGCTTTTCCAGCAGCGTATGGCCTTGTTCATCCGGCTTGCCGACCTGAGCCAACAGGTTGAAGGCCATCTGCCGGTCGAAGAATGTCGGCTCCAGAGGACGCACATTGAGCAGTTCGGCAGTCTGCCGCGCCAGCTCGGTGACGGCTTCACGCCCCTGGGCAGACACTGCAAGGCTCGCCGTCAGGCTGACGCGCTGCAAATCGAGCAAGCCCAACAGCGGTGCGAGTACCACCGCCAGGGTGGTGGCCGAGGGGCTCGGGCTGCTGATCTGGAACGGTTTTTTCAGGCTGGCCAACACGTGTGCATTGGCTTCCGGTACCACTTGCGGCGCCTGATCGGCGGGCAATGCGCCGGACAGGTCGATCACCGAACAACCGGCGGCCGTGGCACGCGACGCGAAACTCAGAGTGACCGCCGGGCCAGCGGCGAAAAACACCAGTTGGACCTTGCTGAAGTCGAACTCATCGACTTCCCGCACCCGTACGTTCTTGCCGCGAAACGGCACTGAACTGCCGGCGGATTCGCTGCTGGCCAGCAGGTGCAGGTTGCCGACCGGGAAGTCGCGTTCTTCAAGAATCTGCACGAGCGTTTCGCCGACAGTACCGGTGGCGCCGATCACGGCAATATCAAAGGACTGGCTCATGGTTTTACCTCTGGCGAAACGGGGGGAGCGGCACTTTACCGGGTGGTGGGCATGCAGGCAATTCGACAGGATCTGCGGCGCCCAACATACCGCCTTCGCGAGCAGGCTCGCCTCCACAGGGAAATCACCAAACTCTGTGGGAGCGAGCCTGCTCGCGAAGAGGCCGGAACAGACATCATGGATCCATAAAAAAACCCGCACCTCTTTCAAGGCGCGGGTTCTTTCATTGCTTCAGTCGATCAACGCTCAAGCAGGATCCGCAGCATGCGACGCAGCGGTTCGGCCGCGCCCCACAGCAGCTGGTCGCCAACGGTGAACGCGCCGACGAATTGCGAACCCATGTTCAGCTTGCGCAGACGGCCGACCGGTACGTTCAGGGTGCCGGTGACTTTCGTCGGGCTCAGCTCCTGCATGCTGATATCGCGGTTGTTCGGCACCAGCTTGACCCATGGGTTGTGCTGGCTGATCAGACCTTCGATGTCGGCGATCGGTACGTCTTTGTTCAGCTTGATGGTCAAGGCCTGGCTGTGGCAGCGCATGGCGCCGATGCGCACGCAAATGCCATCCACCGGGATCGGGCTCTTGAAACGACCGAGGATCTTGTTGGTCTCGGCCTGGGCCTTCCACTCTTCGCGGCTCTGACCGTTCGGCAGTTCCTTGTCGATCCACGGGATCAGGCTGCCGGCCAGCGGTACACCGAAGTTTTCGGTCGGGTACGCGTCGCTGCGCATGGCTTCGGCGACACGGCGGTCGATGTCGAGGATCGCGCTGGCCGGGTCGGCCAGTTGATCAGCGACAGCAGCGTGGGTTGCGCCCATTTGCTTGATCAGTTCACGCATGTTCTGCGCGCCGGCACCGGAGGCCGCCTGATAGGTCATGGCGCTCATCCACTCCACCAGGCCGGCTTCGAACAGGCCGCCCAGGCCCATCAGCATCAGGCTGACGGTGCAGTTGCCGCCGATGTAGTTCTTGGTGCCCGCGTCCAGCTGCTGGTCGATGACCTTGCGGTTGACCGGGTCCAGCACGATGACCGCGTCATCCTGCATGCGCAGGCTGGAAGCGGCGTCGATCCAGTATCCCTGCCAGCCGGCTTCGCGCAGCTTGGGGAAGACTTCACTGGTGTAGTCGCCACCCTGGCAGGTCAGAATCACGTCAAGGGTTTTCAGCTCTTCAATGCTGTAAGCGTCCTTGAGCAGGGCAATGTCCTTGCCCACGGACGGGCCTTGGCCACCGACATTGGAAGTGGTGAAAAACACCGGCTCGATAAGATCGAAATCCTGCTCTTCCAGCATCCGCTGCATGAGCACGGAACCGACCATACCGCGCCAACCGATCAGACCTACACGTTTCATCGCAACTACACCTTCTTGAAATGTGGGCCGCTGCTTTCGGGGGTGAAATAGGCAGCGGGCCCGAGAGATTACAGATTCCGCAGCGCGGCGACTACTGCGTCACCCATTTGCTGCGTACCGACTTTAGTGCAACCGGTCGACCAGATGTCACCCGTGCGCAAGCCCTGATCCAGCACCAGGCTGACGGCTTTCTCGATGGCATCGGCCGCGGCCTGCTGATTGAAGCTGTAACGCAGCATCATGGAGACCGACAGAATGGTCGCCAACGGGTTGGCGATGCCCTGGCCGGCGATGTCCGGCGCCGAACCGTGGCAAGGCTCGTACATGCCCTTGTTGTTGGTGTCCAGGGACGCCGACGGCAGCATGCCGATGGAGCCGGTGAGCATCGACGCCTGGTCGGACAGGATGTCGCCGAACATGTTGTCGGTGACGATCACGTCGAACTGCTTCGGTGCGCGCACCAGCTGCATGGCGGCGTTGTCGACGTACATGTGGCTCAGTTCGACTTCAGGGTAATCCTTGGCGACCTGCTCGACCACTTCGCGCCACAACTGGCTGGACGCCAGTACGTTGGCCTTGTCCACCGAACACAGCTTCTTGTTGCGCACCATGGCCATGTCGAAACCGACACGGGCGATGCGACGGATTTCGCTTTCGCTGTACGGCAGGGTGTCGTAGGACTGACGTTCGCCGTTTTCCAGGGTACGGGTGCCGCGTGGCGCGCCGAAGTAGATGCCGCCGGTCAGTTCGCGAACGATCAGGATGTCCAGGCCGGACACGATTTCCGGCTTCAGGCTCGAAGCCTCGGCCAATTGCGGATACAGGATCGCCGGACGCAGGTTGCCGAACAGGCCCAGTTGCGCACGGATTTTCAGCAGACCCCGCTCAGGGCGGATGTCACGCTCGATAGTGTCCCATTTCGGACCGCCCACGGCGCCCAGCAGCACCGCATCGGCCGCACGGGCACGCTCGAGGGTTTCGTCGGCCAGCGGCACACCGTGCTTGTCGATGGCCGCGCCACCGATCACGTCGTGGCTCAACTCGAAGCCCAGGGCGAACTTGTCGTTGGCCAGTTCCAGGACCTTGACCGCTTCGGCCATGATTTCCGGGCCAATACCGTCACCTGGGAGAATCAGAATCTGCTTGCTCATGCTTTCCTCATGTCATCAGTCGGTGCGCCCAGGGGCGCGCCCGGAAAAATTCTTATCGTTCGGCCATCAGGACCAGCACATCGGTACTGAACGAACCATCGGCCTCAATCTCAAAATATTCGCGCACTTCGTTGCCCATCGACTGCTGCAATTCGCGGATCGCCGCGCGCATCACCTGCGGCGTACGCATGCGTTCGACCCAGGAGTTGTATTCCAGGCGCAGCCGCTGACGCGTGGTGCTGCGGGTGTGCAACCCTGCCTCACTGACCTGGCGCAACCACTCACCGGCGGAATAATCGCGCACATGACTGGTGTCACGCAGCACTTCGACGCTTTGCAGGTAAGTGTCGAACAACGGGCTGCCCGGTGACAACACATCGATGAACGCCGCTACGCCACCCGGTTTCAGCACCCGGCGAACTTCCCGCAGGGCCAGGCCGAGATCGCTCCAATGGTGTGCCGAATACCGGCTGAAGACGAAATCAAACTCGCCATCGGCGAATGGCAGGCGCTCGGCGGCGCCAAGGACCGTGGACACGTTGCTCAGCCCACGATCGACCGCGGCAGTGGCAACCACGTCGAGCATCTGCTGCGACAGGTCGTAGGCAACGACTTCTTTCACCAGCGCGGCCACGTGAAAACTGACATGACCGGCGCCGCAGCCCAGGTCCAGCACACGGGCATCGCCCTGCCCCGCCAGTTCGGCCTGTAGCAGTGCGAATTCGGTGCCTTGAGCGTGGACAGCGCTGCTCAGGTAGGCCGCGGCCTGTTCACCGAATTGCTTCTGGACTACCTGACTGTGCTGGGCGGTGCTGGTCATGGGGGACTTCCTTTTTCAGGGTTTAGTCTTGTGGTGCTGATTCGGGCCTCTTCGCGAGCAGGCTCGCTCCCACAGTGGAATGCATTCGAATGTG
>NZ_JBSVWS010000238.1:0-6855 GCF_054071155.1 Pseudomonas sp. SDO5532_S415
GATTGTGTATAACCTGTGGGAGCGAGCCTGCTCGCGAAGCTTTTTAGAAGAGGAAAACCTGATGCGTGTATGGATCGACGCCGACGCCTGCCCCCGGGCGGCCAAGGATCTGGTGGTGAAGTTTGCCCTCAAGCGCCAGTTCGACGTGGTGCTGGTGGCCGGCCAGCCGCAGAGCAAACCGGGCCTGGCCCTGGTAAAGCTGATCGTGGTGCCGAGTGGTCCGGATGCGGCCGACGACTACCTGGTCGAGCACGCGGTGCCCGGTGAGCTGGTGATCTGCAGCGATGTGCCGCTGGCCGATCGGCTGGTGAAAAAGGGCGTAGCGGCGCTGGACCCCCGGGGCAAGGAGTTCGATGCGCAGAACATGGGCGACCGGCTGGCGGTGCGCAACCTGTTCACCGACTTGCGAGAGCAAGGGCAGATGAGCGGTGGACCGGCGCCGTTTGGCGAGCGCGAGAAGCAGGCGTTTGCCAACGCGCTGGATCGGATTTTGACGCGGCTCACACGCAAATCCTGAGAGAACGCTGCCCCTGTGGCGAGGGAGCTTGCTCCCGTTGGGTTGCGGAGCAACCCCAAAACCATCCACTACGGTTTTTCAGGCAGACCGCAATAACCGGTTTTACGACTGCTGCGCAGTCGAGCGGGAGCAAGCTCCCTCGCCACAGGAAATCAGATGCCAGATCACATCAAGCGTCGTTTTCGTGGGTCAATTCGAGCACACGGTCGACCAGTTTGTTGATGCCTGACGCGGCTTCACTGATCGATTGAGCCAGCATGTACGCCGGGGTGCTCACCAGTTTGCGCGCCTTGTCTTCGACGATGTCGCTCACCGCACATTCCTTGTGAGTGGCGCCCATCTTGTTCAACGCAGCTGCGGTGTCGGCGTCATTGCCGATGGTGCAGGTCACGCCCGGACCGTAGATCTTCGCCGCCAGGGCCGGCGAAATGCAGATCAGGCCGACCGGTTTGCCGGCCTCGGCAAAGGCTTCGGTCAAGGCCAGGACATCCGGTTGCACGGTACAGCCGGTGCCTTCGATGGCGAAGTTGGAGAGGTTCTTGGCCGATCCGAAGCCGCCGGGAATGATCAGGGCATCGAATTCTTCAGCGTCAGCTTCGCGGATGTCCTTGATCTCGCCGCGGGCAATGCGCGCCGACTCCACCAACACGTTGCGCGACTCGGGCATTTCTTCGCCGGTCAGGTGATTGATCACATGCAGCTGCGCGATATTCGGTGCGAAACACTGCACCTGAGCGCCACGCTGGTCCAGGCGCAGCAGGGTAATCACGCTTTCGTAGATCTCGGCGCCGTCGTACACACCACAACCGGAAAGGATCACTGCAACTTTTTTGCTCATGGGCTTTTCTCCAGATTCATGGCGTTAAATGTCCACTAATTTGTCACTCGTTGCCATAGGGTTAATTCGCGGCTAAACATAGGATCTGTCCTACAGATTCCGATCAGGGCGCGTCATGGACTTCATTTTGTATGCGGTGCCGTTTTTCTTTGTGCTGATTGCCGTCGAGCTGCTGGCCGACCGTTGGCGCGGGGTCAGCAACTATCGAGTGGCGGATGCGATCAACAGCATCAGCACCGGGGTGTTGTCGACCACCACGGGCCTGCTGACCAAGGGGGTGGGTCTGGTGACCTACGCCTTTGCCCTCAAGCACCTGGCGCTGTTCGAGCTCTCGGCTGACAGCGTGTGGGTCTGGGTGTTCGCCTTTGTCTTTTACGATTTTTGCTATTACTGGCTGCACCGCATGGGCCACGAGCGCAACATCCTCTGGGCCGCGCATTTGGTGCATCACCAGAGCGAGGATTACAACCTCTCCACCGCCCTGCGCCAGACCAGCACCGGGTTTCTGTTGAGCTGGATCTTCTACCTGCCCATGGCCGTGGCCGGCGTGCCATTGGCGGTGTTCATCAGTGTCGCCGCGCTGAACCTGCTGTACCAGTTCTGGGTGCATACCCGGCACATTCCCAAGCTCGGCTGGTTCGAGTGGTTCTTTGTCACGCCATCCAATCATCGGGCCCACCATGCACAGAACACTCTCTACATGGATCGCAACTACGGCGGGGTGTTCATTATTTGGGACCGTCTGTTCGGCTCGTTCCAGGAAGAAGACGACAACGAGCCGGTGATTTTCGGCGTGACCACCCCACTGGCGAGCTGGAATCCGTTATGGGCGAACGTGCAGTTCTACGCGCAGTTGTGGGCGGATGCGCGGCGTGCCGAAAGCACCTGGGACAAGCTGCGGATCTGGTTCATGCGCACCGGCTGGCGACCGGCGGATGTGGCGGCCAAATACCCGATGAGCAAACCGGACTTGAGCCAGTTCCGCAAATTCGAAGTGCCACTGGATGGGCGTCAGCTGTGGTACGTGGCGTTGCAGTTCTGCGTTTACATCGCGTTGGGCAGCTACTTGATGAATCTGGAACCACAGCTGTCCACTTCCGCGCTGGTGCTGGGCTGGGGCGCGTTGGCGCTGGGGTTGTTCGTGCTGGGCGTGGCCCTGGAGAATCGCCCGTGGGCGTTGAAGCTGGAGCTGCTGCGACTGGCGGCGAATGTGCCGCTGGTGTGGCTGGCGCCGGTGGTGGGGCTATGGCCGGCCAGCGCGGTGGGCTGGGTCGGCCTGCTCAGTTACAGCCTGCTCAGTGGTATCGGTCTCTATTGCTGTAGAAACCGTTTTACTCGGCTGGCGTCTTAGGATCGCCAGTACTGGCGCGTTCAGCTTTCAGGGCCTGTTCATCGGCATAGACCTGTTTGGCCAGACGCGCATTCTTGAAGCGTCGGCGCAGCCACAGGCCCAGGCCCAGGACCAGCAGGCCGCCGAGCACCCACAACTCGTACTTCTTGATGCTGCCGAGCATGCCTTCGAGCACCGCACCGAAGTGGTAGGCCGCCGCCGCCAGCGCGGTGGCCCAGATCGCCGCGCCAATGCCGTTGAGCAGCAGATAACGGCCCGGTGGATAGCCTGACAGGCCGATCGCCACCGGCATTACCGTACGCAGGCCATAGACAAAGCGGAAGCTCAGGACCCAGATGTCCGGGTGCTTGCGGATATGTTCCAGCGCCCGGTCACCCATCAGTTGCCAGCGGGGTTTGCGCGCCAGCAGCTTGCGCCCGTGCTTGCGTCCCAGGAAGTACCACAGCTGATCGCCGGCATAACTGCCGAAGAACGCCACGACCACCACCAGGTTGATGTCCATGTATCCACGGAACGCGAGGAAGCCTGCGAGCACCAGAATGGTTTCGCCTTCGAAGAACGTGCCGAGAAACAGGGCAAAGTAGCCGAAGTCATGCAGAAATTGTTGGAGCATTGTCTGGGTGCTGGCGAAATGAACGCGCAGCCTAACCCTTCGTACACATTCAGGAAAGTGTCCAAATGTGTCTCGACGTGAACATTTCCTACAAGGACAATGGAATGCGGCTACGTGTCACAGGGTGCGCACAACTGTAATGTGTTCGTCATAATGGCCGCTTATAACTGTCACGCTCGCCCGTCTGCGCGGGCTCAGGAGTCTGCCGTGAGTTTTACCCCTGCCCACCGATTGTTCCCTGCAACCCGTCTGCGTCGCAACCGTCGTGACGATTTCTCGCGTCGACTGGTCCGTGAAAATGTGTTGACTGTCGATGACCTGATCCTGCCGGTGTTCGTGCTCGACGGTGAAAACCGCCGTGAAGCGGTGGCCTCGATGCCGGGTGTCGAACGCCTGACCATCGATCTGTTGCTGGAAGAAGCGGCCAAGTGGGTCGAGCTGGGGATTCCGGCGCTGGCGCTGTTCCCGGTGACGCCGCCGGCGCTCAAGTCGCTGGACGCCGCCGAAGCCTGGAACCCCGAGGGTATTGCTCAACGCGCCACCCGTGCCCTGCGCGCCCAATTTCCTGAGTTGGGTGTGATCACCGACGTCGCGCTGGACCCGTTCACCACTCACGGGCAGGACGGCATTCTCGACGAAGAAGGCTATGTGCAGAACGACATCACCGTCGACGCGCTGGTCAAACAAGCCCTGTCCCATGCCGAAGCCGGCGCTCAGGTCGTTGCGCCGTCGGACATGATGGATGGCCGCATCCAGGCGATCCGTGAAGCCCTCGAACTGGCCGGTCACGTCAACGTGCGGATCATGGCTTACTCGGCGAAGTACGCCAGTGCCTATTACGGCCCGTTCCGCGATGCGGTGGGTTCGGCACTGAACCTGGGCAAGGCCAACAAGGCCTCCTATCAGATGGACCCGGCCAACAGCAACGAAGCCCTGCACGAAGTGGCGGCTGACTTGTCAGAAGGTGCGGACATGGTCATGGTCAAGCCAGGCATGCCGTATCTGGACATCCTCTGCCGGGTCAAAGAAGAATTCAAAGTGCCGACTTTTGTTTATCAAGTCAGCGGCGAATACGCCATGCACATGGCGGCGATCCAGAATGGCTGGTTGAGCGAAGGGGTTATCCTCGAATCCCTGACCGCTTTTAAACGTGCAGGCGCTGATGGCATCCTGACCTACTTTGCCGTTCGTGCAGCTCAATTGTTACGAGAGCAGAAATAGCCCTCCCAGGAACATTCGATGAATACCGAAGGACTCACTGAAGTTGCCGTACAAGACGCTCAACCCGTGGTCGAGCAAATCGCCGAAACCCCGCCGGAGCTGGAGCCTGCTCCACCCGTGGTGGTGACCGAACCCGCACTGGCGGCGCCGGCGATTGCCATTCCCGGCCTGGATGACAGCAGTCTGTACATCCATCGCGAGCTCTCGCAACTGCAGTTCAATATCCGCGTGCTGGAACAGGCGCTGGACGAGTCCTACCCGTTGCTGGAGCGCCTGAAGTTCCTGCTGATTTTCTCCAGCAACCTGGACGAGTTCTTCGAGATTCGTGTCGCCGGCCTCAAGAAGCAGATCACCTTCGCCCGTGAACAGGCCGGCGCCGATGGCCTGCAACCGCACCAGGCGCTGGCCCGCATCAGTGAACTGGTGCACGGTCACGTTGACCGTCAGTACGCGATCCTCAACGATATTCTGTTGCCGGAGCTGGAAAAACATCAGGTCCGCTTCATCCGTCGCCGCCATTGGACGACCAAGCTCAAAACCTGGGTCCGCCGGTATTTCCGCGATGAAATCGCCCCGATCATCACCCCGATCGGCCTCGACCCGACGCACCCGTTCCCGCTGCTGGTGAACAAGAGCCTGAACTTCATCGTCGAACTCGAGGGCATCGACGCCTTCGGTCGCGATTCCGGTCTGGCGATTATACCGGCGCCGCGCTTGCTGCCGAGGGTCATCAAGGTCCCGGAAGAGGTCGGCGGTCCTGGCGACAACTACGTGTTCCTGTCGTCGATGATCCACGCTCACGCCGACGACCTGTTCCAGGGCATGAAGGTAAAAGGCTGCTACCAATTCCGCCTGACCCGAAACGCCGACCTGGCGCTGGACTCCGAGGACGTCGAAGACCTGGCCCGCGCCCTGCGCGGCGAGTTGTTCTCCCGTCGCTACGGTGACGCGGTGCGTCTGGAGGTGGCCGATACGTGCCCGAAGCATTTGTCCGATTACCTGCTCAAGCAATTCAACCTGAGCGAGACCGAGCTGTATCAGGTCAACGGCCCGGTGAACCTGACGCGGCTGTTCAGCATCACCGGTCTCGACAGCCAGCGCGAGCTGCAATACACGCCGTTCACCCCGCAGATCCCGAAACTGCTGCAGAACAGCGAAAACATTTTCAGCGTGATCAGCAAGCAGGACATTCTGTTGCTGCACCCGTTCGAGTCGTTCACCCCGGTGGTCGACCTGCTGCGCCAGGCCGCCAAGGACCCGCACGTTCTGGCGGTGCGCCAAACTTTGTACCGCTCCGGCGCCAACTCGGAAATCGTCGATGCGCTGGTGGATGCGGCGCGAAACGGCAAGGAAGTCACCGCGGTGATCGAATTGCGCGCGCGGTTCGATGAGGAGTCCAACCTGCAACTGGCCAGCCGTCTGCAAGCGGCCGGTGCAGTGGTGATCTACGGCGTGGTCGGCTTCAAGACCCACGCCAAGATGATGCTGATCCTGCGTCGCGAGGCCGGTGAGATTGTGCGTTACGCGCACTTGGGTACGGGCAACTACCACGCCGGCAACGCCCGCCTGTACACCGACTACAGCCTGCTGACTTCCGACGACGCCTTGTGCGAAGACGTCGGAAAGCTCTTCAGCCAGTTGATCGGCATGGGCAAGACGCTGCGCATGAAGAAGCTGCTGCATGCGCCGTTTACCCTGAAGAAGGGCATGCTCGACATGATTGCCCGCGAGACCCAGTTCGCCCTCGACGGCAAACCGGCGCACATCATCGCCAAGTTCAACTCGTTGACCGATCCGAAGATCATCCGCGCGTTGTACAAGGCCAGTCAGTCAGGCGTGCGCATCGACCTCGTAGTGCGTGGCATGTGCTGCCTGCGACCGGGCATTGCCGGGGTTTCCCACAACATCCACGTGCGTTCGATCATCGGTCGCTTCCTGGAACACACCCGGGTCTTCTACTTCCTCAATGGCGGCGAAGAGCAGATGTTCCTTTCCAGCGCCGACTGGATGGAGCGCAACCTCGACAAGCGTGTCGAGACTTGCTTCCCGGTGGAAGGCAAGAAGCTGATCATGCGGGTCAAGAAGGAGCTGGAGCTGTATCTCACCGATAACACCCACAGCTGGAGCCTGCAGTCGGACGGTCGGTACATCCGCAACACGCCGACCGGCAACCAGAACCCGCGCAGTGCCCAGGCTACTTTGCTGGAACGGTTGGGTAGCCCGATCCTTACCGTTCGCTAACGCCAGGAACCTGTGGGAGCGAGCCTGCTCGCGAAGGGGGCGGCACATTCAAAATGGATGTTGACTGACAAACC
>NZ_JBSVWS010000239.1:0-6846 GCF_054071155.1 Pseudomonas sp. SDO5532_S415
ATACGCCGCCTTCGCGAGCAGGCTCGCTCCCACAGGGATTACAGGCTCGCCATCCGCTGGTGCATCGAGCCTGAACATCGCAATAAAAAAGTGCATCCAACGGTTGTTCCATCACTGCTGACAGCCTCGAAAGCCTTTACAACGTGGCCTTGAGGGTTCTGGCCCGCCCTTTGCAACCACCCACTACGCAGTCAACGCAGATTGCACCTATACGACAAAGGCGCCGTGTAGCCCCCGTTCCGACGGAGGGCCGCATGGCGCCTTTTGCGTTTCTGAATTGATCAGGTGTTGGCAGGGTTTCGAGGATGGCAGACAAAACCGTACGCAGCGTATGTCCCTTCTGTGGTGTGGGTTGCGGCATCGTCATGCAGGTCGAAGGCAATCGGGTGGTCAAGGTCGCAGGCGACAAGACCCATCCGACCAACTTTGGTCGACTCTGCACCAAGGGTACGACCTGCGGGCAGGCGATTGCCGAGTCGGGCCGAATGGAAAACGCCTACCTGCGCCAGGCGCGCAATCAGGAACCGGCGCGGGTCGCCATGGATCAGGCGATCAGTGAAACGGCCAGCAGGCTGCGTGGCATTCTGGATAGCCATGGGCCAGACGCGTTGGCGTTCTATGTCTCGGGCCAGATGTCGCTGGAAGCCCAATACCTGATCAACAAACTGGCCAAGGGCTTTGTCCGTACCAACAACATCGAATCCAACTCGCGCCTGTGCATGGCCAGCGCGGGGAGCGGCTACAAGCTCTCGCTCGGCTCCGACGGGCCGCCCGGCTCGTACGAAGACTTTGACAAGGCGAATCTGTTCTTTGTGATCGGCGCCAACATGGCCGACTGTCACCCGATTCTGTTCCTGCGCATGATGGACCGGGTCAAGGCCGGGGCCAAACTGATCGTGGTCGATCCGCGGCGTAGCGCCACGGCGGACAAGGCCGGCCTGTTTCTGCAAATCCGCCCCGGCACTGACCTGGCCTTGCTCAATGGCTTGCTGCATCTGCTGGTAAAAAACGGCTACACCGACCCGGACTTCATCGCCACGTTCACCGAAGGCTGGGAAGTCATGCCGCAATTCCTCGACGACTACCCGCCGGACAAGGTCGCAGCGATCACCGGCCTGGCCGAAGCGGACATCCGTCAAGCGGCCGAGTGGATCGGTCAGGCAGCCGAGTGGATGAGCTGCTGGACCATGGGCCTGAACCAAAGCACCCACGGCACCTGGAACACCAATGCCCTGTGCAACCTGCACCTGGCCACCGGCGCGATCTGCCGGCCCGGCAGCGGGCCGTTTTCCCTGACCGGCCAACCCAATGCCATGGGTGGTCGGGAAATGGGCTACATGGGGCCAGGCCTGCCCGGCCAGCGTTCGGTGCTGGTCGAGGCGGACCGGGCGTTCATCGAGGATTTGTGGAGCATTCCCCGCGACAGCCTGCCCCGCAACGTCGGTGGTGGCACCGTGGACATGTTCGAGCAAATGGCTGAGGGCCGGATCAAGGCCTGCTGGATCATCTGCACCAACCCGGTGGCATCGGTGCCCAACCGCCGCACAGTGATTGAAGGCCTGCAAGCCGCCGAACTGGTCATCACCCAGGACGCCTACCTCGACACCGAGACCAACCGTTACGCCGACATCCTCCTGCCCGGCGCGCTCTGGGCCGAGGCCGAAGGGGTGATGATCAACTCCGAACGCAACCTGACGCTGATGCAGCAAGCCGTGGAGCCGCCCGGCGAAGCATTGGCCGACTGGCAGATCATCGCTCGGGTAGCATGCGCAATGGGCTTCGCCGAGGCGTTTACCTACACCTCGGCCGCCGAGGTGTTTGAAGAGATCAAACGCGCCTGGAACCCCAAGACCGGCTATGACATTCGCGGGGCCAGTCATGCGCGTCTTCGGGAAAAACCGCTGCAATGGCCCTGCGCGGAAAACGACAGCGAGGACCGCCATCCGATTCGCTATCTCAACAATGGCGTGAGCCAACAGCTCAAGGTCGAAGCCGATGGCAGCCGGCCGGCCATTGTCTTCGCCACCGAACGCGGCAAAGGGATCTTCCTGGCCCGTCCACACATGCCGCCGGCAGAAATGCCCGATGAACACTTTCCCTTTGTCCTCAACACCGGACGCTTGCAGCACCAGTGGCACACCCTGACCAAGACCGGCAAGGTCGCGACCCTGAACAAGCTCAATCCCGGCCCCTTCGTCGAGATCCATCCGCTAGATGCCGCCATCTTCGGCATTCGCGACAAGGATCATGTCGAAGTGCGCTCCGTGCGTGGCCGCGCCGTACTGCCGGCGGTGGTGACCGACCGGGTGCGTCAGGGCAATTGTTTTGCGCCGTTTCACTGGAACGATGTGTTCGGTGAAAACCTGGCGGTCAATGCCGTCACCCATGATGCGGTCGACCCGATTTCGCTGCAGCCCGGATTCAAATTCTGCGCAGTCGCCCTGCAACGGGTCGAACTGATCGAGCACCAGTTCCTCGAAGTGCCTGCGCCTGCCGACGAACGTCTCCCCGTTTGCCCCTTGCCAGAGGAACTCGCCATGTCGAGCATCGAGGCATTTGCCGATATCGCCGGCGTCAGTCGCCTGCCCTCACCGAAGCTCAATGAACATGAACGCCTTTACCTGGCCGGATTCGTCAGTGGCCTGCAATCGACGGAGAGCCGCCAGGCCGGTGGCGTACCTGTCCTGCCAGCCAACGCCCCCCTGGCCACCGACACCCGGTTATGGCTGGACGGATTGCTGGGTGGTTTGTTCAGCCGGGCCGAACCCGTTCCAGTACTCAGCGACCGCAGCGGATCATTGGCGAGCACACCTGCCGTGACGCTGCTATGGGCTTCGCAAACGGGCAATGCCGAAGCCTTGGCCGAGCGCTTCGCCAGCCGTTTGCGCGACGCTGGCATCGCCGTCGAGCTGAGCGCGATGGCCGACTTTCCCGCCAGCAAACTGGCCAACACGCACACCCTGGCCGTGATCAGCAGCACCTTCGGCGACGGCGATCCGCCGGACAATGGCGAAGGTTTCTGGCACAGTTTGAGCCGTGCCGAGACACGTCTGGAGTCCCTGCGCTTCGCGGTACTGGCCTTGGGTGATCCCAACTATGACCAGTTCTGTCAGCACGGTAAAAAACTCGATCAGCGTCTCCAGGAACTGGGCGCTACTCGACTGCTGGAACGGGTCGATTGCGACACCGAGTTCGAGGCCCACGCGGATCAGTGGCTGGCCGACCTTCTGAAAACCCTGCAACCGGTAACGATCAATCCAGCACCGGCAGCGGTCGCCCACTCTGTCACCGCACCGTGCAAGGCCAAACCCTATGCCTCACGCTTGCTGAGTAACCTGCACCTGAACCAGCAAAGCGCCAACAAGGAAACCCGCATGTTTTCCCTGGCGCTGGCCGATTCCGGACTGCACTACGAAGCGGGCGACGCCTTGGGCGTCTTGCCGCGCAACTGCCCGGAACTGGTCGGCGAGATGCTGGAACTGACGCGGCTGGGCGCCGACACCACCGTTCACGTCGACAAGGTCGGTGAACTGCCGTTGCATCAGGCACTGACCGAACACTTCGAAATCGCCCGGCCCAACAGCGATACCCTGGCGTTCATCGCCGAGCGCAGTCGCAATCCGGCGTTGAAACAACTGCTAGGCAGCGAGCGCAAGGCTGAATTGAAAGACTGGCTGTGGGGTCGGCAACTGGCGGATGTGTTGCAGGCGTTTCCGGTCGACTGCTCCGCCAGTGAGTTGCTGGGCACGCTCAAGCGTCTGCAACCGCGACTGTATTCCATCTCCTCCAGCCCCAAGGCGCACCCGCAGGAAGTCCATCTCACAGTGGCCGCCGTGCGTTACGGCAAGCGCAAAGGCGTGTCCTCGACCTTTCTTGCCGATCGCGCCGCAGACAGCACCGTCCCTGTCTTCGTCCAGCCGTCGAAACACTTCCGCGCCCCCGCCGATGGCGACGTGCCCATGATCATGATCGGCCCCGGCACCGGCGTCGCACCGTTTCGCGCCTTCCTGCAAGAACGTCGCGCCCGGGGCGACCAGGGCAAGAACTGGCTGTTTTTCGGCGAGCAGCACGCCGCCAGCGACTTTTACTACCGTGATGAACTGCAAGGCATGCAGCGCGATGGCCTGCTGACTGAACTCAGCCTGGCTTTTTCCCGTGACCAGGCACAGAAGATCTACGTGCAGGACCGCATCCGCGAACAGGGTGCCGAACTGTGGCGCTGGCTGCAGGAAGGCGCGCAGCTGTACATCTGCGGGGACGCCAGTTGCATGGCCAGGGATGTCGACCAGGCCTTGCGCCGGATCGCCCAGGACCATGGCGGATTGTGCACCGAAGGCGCCGCGGATTACTGGCGCCAGTTGAGTGAACAGAAGCGTTATCTGCGGGATGTTTATTGACTACTGTAGGAGCGAAGCTTGCTCGCGAAAAACGTCAGGACAACGCGTTCATTCAAACAGCCCGCGTTATCGTTGACGTCCATCGCGAGCAAGCTCGCTCCTACAGCCGCCGACCTCATGCGTGAATGCCCCCTCCTGTGGGAGCGTGGCTTGCCCGCGATGAGGCCGCCGATTCAGCAAAGATCCCGACCGTTGATCCGGGATTTTGCCTTCGCCCAATAAAAACATATTTATATGCTTAAATTGATATTGTCGAACGTTCCCACTACAAGAGGGTGCCGTCATGAATATCAAGATCCTGGCTTTGATCCTGCTGGCCTTCTGCGCACAACCGGTCTGAGTTGCTTGCAGGCCATTGGGGCGCGGTGAAACACTACAGCGACGCGACGGTGGCCAAGGACGCCAAGGGCAAGCAAGCCGCCGTTACGGAGTTGACCAGCAATGCCAAGGCGATTGCGGCTTTTCTGGCCGGTGCCAACCCCAACCTGCCCGAAGCCACGTTGGTGAACTTGCTGTCGGCACACGGCGGCCACCACATTGCGCAGATCGATGAGTTCGCCGCCCACGACTACCCAGGCGAAGCGAAGACCTGGCAGATGATGCGCACGCACATCCTGACGCTGTCGGACGCGTTGACCGCGGCACTGGTCAAGCAATTCCCGGACAAGTTCTGACACCGCGCGAGGGCACACCATGCTGGAAGGACTGGGCCGCACACAGCAGGACTTGCTCAATGCGTTGCTGCACCAAGCGGGCGGCATGAGCATTGACGAGTTGGCCGAGCATCTGGCGGTCACGCGCACGGCGATTCGCCAACACCTGGCGGCGCTGGAGCGTGACGGCCTGGTGCTGCGCGGCGAAACCCGTCCGACGGGGCGGCGGCCGGAGCAGCTGTATCGGCTCACCGACCATGCCAGGGAGCAATTCCCACGCCAGTATCAGTTGCTGGCCAGCGCGCTGATCGATGAAGTAGCGGAGATCATCGGCCCCGAGGCCCTGGCGACGCTGATGCGCAGCCTGGGTCGCAAACTGGCCCAGGACCGCGAACAGCAGGTCGTCGATGAAGTGAAGATTGTGGAACACATGAATCAGGCGGGGTATGAAGCCGAAGTGTTCTTTCGCTCATCCGGTGACGCGCAAATCGTCGCACACAACTGCGTGTTCCATCGCCTGGCCGCGGCCCATCCAGTGGTCTGCGAACTGGATCTGGCCCTGATCGGTACGTTGGGCGGCGGTGAGGTCGAGCACACCGAATGCATGGTCCGTGGCGGGCATGTCTGCCGTTTCAAACTGCAGCCGGTCAAGTCTGTGCCGGAGGTTGAACCCCATTCCCGCTGACAGGAAAAATTCCCTCCTGTGCTACGTCCGTCGGACATAAGAGCGCCCCTGAAAATATCCCCTCCTGCGCCTTGAACTTGTTTCGGGGCGCCAGTCTAAACCGGCGATTGATCCTCCTCCCAACCGTCGTCATCTCATCAGAGCTGTCCGTCCCATGCGCCAAACCGCCCTCGCCTTGCGCTTCACTTCGCTGTGCCTGTTAAACGCTCTTCCCTTCATCGCCAGCCCCGCCCACGCCAGTGCGGAGCGAGATCTGGTGGAAGCGATCAACGACTACCGTGCCCACCCCCGGGGCTGCGAACGCCGCCCCGCCCAACGCTTGTCGCCGCTGGCGCAGAAATCCAGCCTGGCGTTACCGATGGGTTATGGCGGCGGCTTGCGGGAAAGATTGAAGGATTCCGGGTATCAGGCGGTGTCGGTGCGCAGCATCCGGGTGGTGGGTGCGCGAGATGCCGAAGAGGCTTTCGACCTGATGCAGAGTGACCACTGCTCCGCCTTGCTCGACAGCCAATACACGGATGTCGGGGTCAGCCGCAGCCGCGGTGAATGGCAAGTGGTGCTGGCGCGGCCGGTGCTGGACAGCCAGGTGGGCGATACGCGCAGCGTCGGCAAAACCTTGCTGGCACAGGTCAACGCCGCCCGTGCCAAACCGCGTCTGTGTGGTCGCCAGCGTTTCGCCGCCGCCCGGCCATTGGCCTGGAACGCCAGCCTCGGCGCGGCGGCCCAGGGGCATAGCAAAGCGATGGCCTACGGCAATTACTTTTCCCACCGCGATCCTGATGGTGACACCGCCACTGACCGGGCGCGGGCCGCCGGCTTTCGTGGTCGACAGATCGGGGAAAATATCGCGGCGGGTCAAGGCTCACCGAGCAAGGCGATGGCCGGTTGGCTGGCCAGCCCGGGCCATTGCGCCAATTTGATGAATCCGATGTTTACCCAGGTGGGTGCAGGCGTCGCAACGCAAGCGCGCAGTGATCAGGGGGTTTACTGGACGATGATGTTTGGGGCGCCTTGACGGAGGTAGCTTGATTTTGTGTTGACTGTAATGCCGTCTTCGCGAGCAGGCTCGCTCCCACAATGGATCAATGCGCACACAGATGTTGTGGCCGCA
>NZ_JBSVWS010000240.1:0-6825 GCF_054071155.1 Pseudomonas sp. SDO5532_S415
CATACCAGCTGCGAGGCGATCCACACGCCCATCGCCATTCCCACGACGCCCCAGAATACGGTCGCCACGACGAATTGGCGGACGACCTTGTAGTTATAGGCCTGTCCGTTAGTTGTTGTGCTCATGCTCAATGCTTCCACGGTTGCAAAGTCGGGCAACTGTAAAAACATCGGCAAATCCAAAACAGACTCAGGAAAAACTGATTTATGCGGATCAGATCGGAAGTAGCCAAGGCTGGGCTGGTTGGCCTCTGATACGGTTTTTTCGAAAACAGCTGAATCTGTAATGCAGATCAGCGCGGGTTCATAGTCACATCCTCGAGAACGAGCCGAATTGTCTGATGCCATCGGCCTGAGCGCAGACCTTGTGGGAGCGAGCCTGCTCGCGAAGAGGCCGGCACATTCACCATCAATGTCGCCTGACACTCCGCCTTCGCGAGCAGGCTCGCTTCCACAAGGTTTCCACCTTGAGCGACTGGGATCAGCCACAGAGCCCGATCAACCCTGATGAGGTAGCCAGATGTATCAGTACGACGACTATGACCGGGCGCTGGTGTTCGAGCGGGTTGCGCAGTTTCGCGATCAGGTCGAACGCTTCATGGCCGGCGAGCTGAGCGAGGAAGAGTTCCTGCCGTTGCGCCTGCAAAATGGCCTGTACATGCAAAAACACGCCTACATGCTGCGAGTGGCGATTCCCTACGGCACGCTGAGTGCCCGGCAGATGCGAACCCTGGCGAGCATCGCCCGGGATTACGACCGCGGCTATGGCCACTTCACCACCCGGCAGAACATGCAGTTCAACTGGATCGAGCTGGCCCAGGTGCCGGACATCCTCGAACGCCTGGCCGCGGTGGACATGCACGCGATCCAGACCTCCGGCAACTGCGTGCGCAACATCACCACCGAAGCCTTCGCCGGGGTCGCCGCCGACGAAATGATCGACCCACGACCGCTGGCGGAGATCCTGCGGCAGTGGTCGACCATCAACCCGGAGTTCCTGTTTCTGCCGCGCAAGTTCAAGATCGCCATCTGCTCGGCCGAGCAGGATCGGGCGGCGATCATGATGCATGACATCGGCCTCTATCTTTACCCCGGCGAAGACGGGCAAATGCTGCTGCGGGTGATTGTTGGCGGTGGGTTGGGGCGTACGCCGATTCTCGGTTTGCAGATCCGCGACGGCTTGCCGTGGCAGCACCTGCTGTCCTACGTCGAGGCGGTGTTGCGCGTGTACAACCGCCATGGCCGGCGGGACAACAAGTACAAGGCGCGGATCAAGATCCTGGTCAAAGCCCTGGGTATCGACGCTTTCGCCCGGGAAGTGGAGGAGGAGTGGCAGTACCTCAGGGATGGCCCGGCGCAACTGACCCTCGATGAGTTCGAGCGCGTGGCCAGTGCCTTCGTCGCGCCGGATTATCGTACGCTGGCAGACACCAACCTTGATTTCGGCACACATCTGGCCGAGAACCCGGCATTCGCGCGCTGGGTAATGCGTAATGTGCAACCGCACAAAGTGTCGGGCTACGCCAGCGTGGTGCTGTCGACCAAACCCGGCATTGCCGCGCCACCGGGCGATGTCACCGACACGCAGATGGACGCCGTGGCTGAGTGGTCCGAGCGCTTCGGCTTCGGCGAAATCCGTATCGCCCATGAACAGAATATCGTCCTGCCGGACGTGCCCAAGGCCGACCTGTATGCGTTGTGGCGCCTGGCCTGCGAACACAATCTGGGCAGCGCCAATGTCGGCTTGCTGACCGATATCATCGCCTGCCCCGGTGGCGACTTCTGTGCGCTGGCCAACGCCAAGTCGATTCCCATCGCCCAGGCCATCCAGGCACGCTTCGAAGATCTCGATTACCTGCACGACCTGGGTGATATCAGCCTCAATATCTCCGGTTGCATGAATGCCTGCGGTCATCACCACATCGGCAACATCGGCATCCTCGGGGTCGATAAGAACGGCAGCGAGTGGTACCAGATCACCCTCGGTGGCGCCCAGGGCAAGAACAGCGCATTGGGCAAGGTTATTGGCCCGTCTTTCAGCGCCGTTGAAGTGCCCGATGTCATCGAGCGCATCATCGAGACCTTCGTGCGTTACCGCGAGAGCGAGGAGTTGTTCGTCGACACCTTCCATCGCATCGGCCTGGAGCCGTTCAAGGAGACGGTGTACCCGAAGGTGCTGGAGGTGTCGGCATGAATAATCTGTTGCGACTGGAGGAGGGCGTGGCGCGGATTGACGCGGATGATCCCTGGACACTGGTCAGGGAGCCCGATACCGGGTTACCGGCCGGTGCGCTGATTCTGCCGCTGGCCCGGTGGCTGGAAAACCCGCAGCAAAACGCGGTGTGGCTGGGGCCGGACGATGAAGTGGAAAGCCTCAAGCCTTGGTTTGCCCAACTGCCGTTAATCGCCCTGGACTTCCCGAGTTTTCGCGATGGGCGCGCGTACAGCCAGGCGTATCTGCTGCGTACGCGATTGGGCTGGACCGGCGAATTGCGCGCCATCGGTGATGTATTGCGCGATCAACTCAGCCACATGCGTCAGTGCGGTTTCGACAGCTTCGCAGTGCGTGAAGACAAATCCGCGGAGGATGCGCTGAAAGGGTTGGCGGGGATGAGTGTGTTGTACGGGCGGTCGGTGATTGAACCGCGACCGTTGTTTCGGCGGCGCTAAGCACCAAAAACGCAAAAGATCGCAGCATTCGACAGCTCTGTGCAGGCGCTGCCGAAGGCTGCGATCTCTTGGTTTTATCAGTTGATGCGAACCAGCGCCGCGCGATCGCTTGGCGACACTTGATCGATTTCCAGCAGGGTCAGGTTCTTCGGCGCTTCACCGGCCAGTGGGCTGCCGAGGTCTCCTGCGGCGTCAGCCGGAAGCTTGTACATCGCACCTGTCATCGGATCGACGACCAGCATGCCAATCAGACCGCCGAACAAAATGTTGCCCCAGTACCAGCCGCTCATGCTGGTATCCAGTTTTGCGGTGGTATCGGCATAGCCTTCTTTTTTGAAGGTAATGGTGTAGGTCTCGCCTTTGAAGTAGCCACGACCCGAAGGCAGCGTCACGGAGTTGGGCGTGGAACCGCTATGAACGACGACACCGTCCTTGTTCTGGACCGTGAAGTTGGCACCACTCGGGGTGCTCGATACGTTTACAGGGTACTTGCTGTCCCCGACGATGCTTGCGCAGCCGGAAGTCAGGAGGGTGGCGGTCAGGGCTGTAACGGTGAAAAACTTGCGCAGAACTACCATTTTTTTCCTTGCGACTGGACTGTGCCGTCATTGGCCGAGGCGTGCTTCATGCAGGCCTCGAGGTGGATACTTGGGGTGATGTTAACGCGGCAGGCACTTTGCCAGTAGTGGCTATATGGTGTCACCAAAAATCGAAAGAATTTTTACATTCCTGTAGGAGCGAGCTTGCTTGCGATGGGCGTCAACGATTATGCGGTCAGCCTGACGAAACACGGCGCCCTGACTTCCATCGCGGGCAAGCTCGCACCTACAACGTGCAGGACTCACTTCAACGCCGGATCGCCCCTGTTGATTTTCTTCCAGCCCTGCAGCAGCACCTGCGCCTTGGGTTCCTGCCCGTTGTCGAGGTAGTACTGGATCAGCGACAGCCGCGCATTGCGGTTGGCCGGCTGCTCCTTCAACAGCCTTTCCAGCTCTGCGCAGGCGTCATCGACCTTGCCGCTGTCATGCAGCGCCACCGCGAGCACGTAGCCGTATTGCGCGGTTTGCGGCTCCAGTTGCGCGGCTTTGCGCAGGAACGGCATGGCTTGCCCGGACTTGCCGGCACGCACCAGCGACAGGCCCTGAGTGTGTTGCAGCAGCGCAACGTCCGGGTGGTCCTTCAGGCTTTGCGCGAGCAGTGCCTGGGCCTCCTGGCTGCGGCCATTGGCTTCCAGCCATTGCACCAGCGTCACCCGCGCCGGATGAAAATCCGGATCACGCTGGAGCGCGGTGCGCAGCAGGCCTTCGACCTCGCCACCGCGGCCGCTGGCCTGGTACAACATCGCCAGGTTGAGGTTGGCTTCGGCGCGTTCGGCCAGGCTCCTTTGCACCGCTTCGTACTCGGCAATGGCGGCATTCCAGGCGTCCTGGGCGCTGCCCAGACCGTTGCGCGCCACGCTGAGCACGTCCCGCGCCGCGGCAATGCGTACGGCTTTTACTGGATCGCTCAGTACCGGCGCCAATAGCGGTGCACGCTCGGCCGGCGGCAGGAAGGCGCTGATCGCCCGCACGGCGCTTTCTCGCACTTGCGGTGCCGGATGACTCAAGTCCTTTGTCGCCAGTTTCAGCGCCTGTTCGCTGGGGAACATCGGCAATTCGGCCAGCAGGGTCGCCCGTTGAATCGCCGGCAGGTTGCTGCGTTGCAATTGCTCGTACAGGGCTTGCGCCGCGCCGGGCTGACCATTGCGGATCAGCCACAGGCTTTCGTCGTAACGGGGCGCTTGCGCCGTGCCGGCGTTGGCGGTGTTCCACAGCTTGAACTGTTCTGTGACCTTGTCGCCGGCCTTGCCCTGGTGGCAGGTCAGGCAGGCGTCCGGCGTGCCGAGTCTTTGCGCGCGTTCGGGGTTGGGGATGCTGAAGCTGTGGTCATGCCTGAAGTCGTTGCCCATGTAGAACTTGCCGGGCATATGGCAATCCACACACTGCGAACCCGGTTGGCCCGGGGTGTGGCGGGTGTGTTCGATGGCGTCATAGTTCTTCGCTTGCAGGCCCTTGCCGTCGATGCCTTCCACGGAGGTCTTGCCCGCGGAGTTGTGGCATTGCAGGCAGACGCCGTTGTCCGGTGCCTTCAGTTCGGTACTGTGGGGGTTATGGCAATTGCTGCACCGCACACCCTTGTCGAACATTTTGCTTTGGGCAAAGGAGCCGTGTTCGAACACTTCATCCTTGATCTTGCCGTCCAGGGCGTACAGCTCGCGGGTCAGGGTACTCGGCAGGTAATCGTCCATCAGGCGCTTGCCGACGGTGAAACCATCGCCCAGCGGCGCGCGGCGGGCGTGGCAGCGGGCACAGGTTTCGATTTCGACGGTGGTGTTTTTGTCCTTGAGGTCGACGGCGAAACCGGCGTGGATCAGCTCGGTTTTCTTCGCCGTCCATTCGAGGTGATCGGAGGCCGGACCATGGCAGGCCTGACAGCCGACACCAAGGCTGTTCCACTGACTGTCGAAGGTGTTCTTCGCGGCATCGAAATTGCGCTTGTAACCGGTGGTGTGGCATTCGACGCACATGAAGTTGGCATTCTGGCTCGGTTTGCTCCAGTGCAACGGGTCCTTGAAGGTCACGCCCTGGCCCGGGTAGAGATGAAACCAGCGCTGCTTCTCGGTATCCCAGGCCACGCCCAGGGCTTGCAGGCGTCCGTCGCCGACCGCAATCAGGTATTGCTGCAACGGCGCAATGCCAAAGGTGTAGGCGACCTTGAAATCGGCATTCTTGCCGTCGATGCCAGGGGTGTTGACCCAGAAGCCGTCGTCCTTGCGCGAGAAACGGGTGGTTTCGTTCTCCGCCTTGAAGGTGACGTTGTTGAAGTCGCCGAGCATCGTTTCGGCGTTGGCCTCCTGCATCGCCAATTGGTGATGGGAGCCTTGCCAGTCCTTGACCTGGGCGTCGTGGCAGCCCTGACATTGCTGCTCATCGACCATTTTTGGCGGCGCCATTCCCGGCACAGGGGCAACCGGTTGTGGCTTGATGGGTTGAACGACAGGCGTGCTGACCGGCGCATAAGTCACGGGCGCCGGGTGACTGCCGAACAGAAACCAGCCGATGCCCGTGACAGCGAGGAGAAGGATGCCAATGGTGACGGGGAACAGGTAACGGTTAATCAGGGTCGGTTGCGAATCAGGTTTTGCGGTTACCGCTTTATTTTTATCTTTCGGCATTGCGACTTCCGTAGTCCGGTTGCGTTTGCCGTCAGGCGCGCGTACATGCTCGATGCAGCTTTGCCGGATGGTCGGCGTCTGTCAAATCACGCTTGTGATCTGCTCAGTTGCATTAGATGAATATTGTGTTTTTCGAGAACGCCGGGCTCTTTATTGGCTATACCTGTAACACCTCTGTTCCTAACCGTAGTCGATCTTTTTTACAGGAGTTACCGCATGAAGTTAGCGCTGATGATGGGCACCGTGTGCATGGCCTCCATTGCCATGGTCGGCTGCGCCAGCAAGGTCGTGGAGCCGGACCAGTATTCCGGGTTTCTCAAGAACTACAGCCAGCTCAAGGAAGCCAAGTCACCGTCAGGCGCCACCGTGATGCGTTGGGTCGATCCCAAGCTCGACATCAACAAGTTCACCAGCGTTTACGTCGAACCGACCCAGCTGTATCCCAAACCCCAGCCGACCGAGACAATCCCCCAGACCACCTTGAACGGGATTACCAGCTACTACGACCAGGCGCTCAAGCGTGAAATCGGCAAATCCTTGCCGTTGGCATCCGGCCCTGGCCCGGGTGTCATCGTGGTGCGTGCGGCGATCACCGCTGTCAGTAGCAAGACCGAAGGCCTCAAGCCCTATGAAGTGATCCCGATTGCCCTGGTGGCCGCGGCGGTCAGCACTGCCAGCGGTATCCGCGATCAGGAAACCGACCTGGCCACCGAGGCGGTGTTCCTCGATGGCGGCAACAATCATGTCCTGGCCCAGGTCGTGCGCAAGGGCACCGGCAAACCGCTGGAAAACAAAGCCCAGGTGATGAAGGCCGATGACGTCAAAGGCGTGATCGATGGCTGGGCGGTGGATATGCATCAGTCTTATCTCAAACTCAAGACCAAGTAAAAAGCCAGAAGCTTCGCGAGCAGGCTCGCTCCCACAGGGGATCCGGGAACACTC
>NZ_JBSVWS010000241.1:0-6766 GCF_054071155.1 Pseudomonas sp. SDO5532_S415
TGGACGGTGTACACAGGCCCAATGTGGGAGCGAGCCTGCTCGCGAAGGGGCCGGAACAGTCACCACACAAGTGAACTCCAGCCCTTTAAAGCCAGTCAGCTACTTAGGTCCCTGCTTCCTGGAGTTTCACGACAATGGCTGATCACCCCGAACGCCAAAGCCCCATCGACGCCCACGGCATCATCGGCGACATGCGCAGTGCCGCGCTGGTCAATGACAAGGGCAGCGTGGATTTTTTCTGCTGGCCGGAATTCGACAACCCATCTATTTTCTGTTCGCTGCTCGACACCCCCGAGGCCGGTATTTTCCAGCTGTCCCCGGACTTGCCAGACGCTCGGCGCGAACAGATTTACCTGCCGGATACCAACGTGCTGCAAACCCGCTGGCTCAGCGACCGCGCCGTGGTCGAAATCACCGATCTGCTGCCCATCGGCGACAGCGAAGATGACTTGCCGGTGCTGATGCGCCGGGTGCGGGTCGTCAGTGGCCAGGCAACGTTCAACCTGCGCTGCGCCGTACGACATGACTATGCCCGCGCCCATACCCGCGCCCGCATCGATAAAAAAGACGTGGTCTTCGAAGCGGTCAATCAGCCGTCCCTGCGCTTGTCCTCGGATCAAACCTTGAGTCTCGATGGCAGCGCCGCCGTCGCCGAATTCACCCTCGGGCAGGACCAGACCGCCGAGTTCCTGCTCGGCGCCATCGACGATCCGCGCTTCAAGGCAGGCGCCGCCGAGTTGTGCCTGCAACGCACGCTGAAGTTCTGGCGCGACTGGATCGGCCAATCCAACTACCGCGGTCGCTGGCGGGAAATGGTCAACCGTTCGGCATTGGCGATGAAGCTACTGACCTCGCGCAAACACGGCGCGATCCTCGCCGCCGCGACCTTCGGCTTGCCGGAGACCGCCGGTGGCGAACGCAACTGGGATTACCGCTACACCTGGATCCGCGATGCCTCGTTCACCGTCTACGCCTTCATGCGCCTGGGCTTCGTCGATGAGGCCAATGCCTATATGCGCTGGTTGCGCGGACGGGTCAGCGACTGTCATGGCAAGCCAATGAAACTCAACATTCTCTACGGCATCGACGGCCGCCAGGAACTGCCGGAAATCGAACTCACGCACCTCGAAGGCCATGGCGGTGCGACACCGGTGCGTATCGGCAACCTGGCTTATGCGCAGGTCCAGCTCGACATCTTCGGCGAGCTGATGGACGCGGTGTACCTGGTCAACAAGTATGGCGAAGCCATTTCCCATGAGGGATGGAAACATGTGGTGGAGGTGGTCGATCAGGTGTGCGAAACCTGGCAGCAGGAAGACGTCGGGATCTGGGAAATGCGCGGTGAACAACATCACTTTCTGCACTCGCGCCTGATGTGCTGGGTGGCGCTGGACCGCGCGATCCGTCTCGCTTCGAAACGCTCGTTACCCGCGCCGTTCGCCCGATGGGACCAGACCCGCCAGGCGATCTACACCGACATCTGGGACAATTTCTGGAACGAGGAGCGCGGGCATTTCGTCCAGCACATCGGCGGTACCGGCCTCGACGGTTCAATGTTGTTGATGCCGCTGGTGCGCTTTGTCAGCGCCAAGGATCCACGCTGGCTCGCGACGCTGGACGCTATCGAGAAAACCCTGGTGCGCGACGGCATGGTGTACCGCTACCGCAACGAACACACCCACATTGACGGCCTGCCCGGCACCGAAGGCGCATTCGCCGCGTGTTCCTTCTGGTACGTCGAATGCCTGGCCCGCGCCGGCCGGGTGGAAAAGGCCCATCTGGAGTTCGAGCAGCTGCTGAGATATGCCAACCCGCTGGGGCTGTATGCCGAGGAATTCGACAGCCATGGACGGCACATGGGCAATACACCGCAGGCGCTGACGCATTTGGCGTTGATCAGTGCGGCGTGCTTTCTGGATCGGAAGTTGAGTGGAGTGAAGAATTACTGGCAGCCTTGAGTGTGCATCGCCGACACCTCCTATCACCTGTGGCGAAAGAACTTTTGTGGCGAGGGCGCTTGCTCCCGTTCGACTGCGCAGCAGTCGCAAAACACTTTAGACACGGTGTACCTCACGGATCGCAATCATAGGGTTTGGGGCTGCTTCGCAACCCAACGGGAGCAAGCTCCCTCGCCACAAAAGCCCGCTTGCCGTAGATCCAAGGCGGGGCAAAGTCCTACATTTTTTAAACAAAACACCCGGAAATACCCGGTTGCCAGCCGTTACATCCCCCCCTAACATCGCGCTTCAACGGGCACAGCGGAGCTGTCCAACAAAACCCGAATTCAAGGAAAATGAATGACCCAGCGCATCCACCGCAGCATCGACCTCCCCCTGCGAACCGGCCTGAACCGCGACGAACTGTGGGACGCCCAAGACAAGGGCCTGATCAAATGCTGGGAAATCGGCCGCCAACGCGCCGCCCGTTTTCCCGATCTCGCCCAACAATGCCTCGCCGGTGAACTGCCGGTGCTGGGCTGGAAAGGTGGCGTCAGCCGTAGCCTGAAAAAACTCGAGAAGTACGGTTCCCTCAAATACCTCGCCCAATGGCAGGGCTTGCGTGGGGAGGATCTGGATGTGGATTTGGGTGAAGAGCGGGCGCTGACCTGCGCCCGCACGGGCATGGTGGTGACGTTTACCCCGGATCGGGCGAAGTACTTCAATCAGGTGGCGGAAGTCTAAGCTGTTGCTTCGGATTTATTCTGAAACCACCTGATACGGCCGGCTCAAGTCGTTACTAGCTCTGCTGCAACGCTGACCGAAAACCGCTCTCGATACGCTTGCGGCGTCACGCCCATGGCCCGCAGGAAACTGCGGCGCAGGGTTTCTTCGCTGCCGAATCCGCATTGCACGGCGACGCGTTTGATCGGCACGCCGGTATCGCTGAGCAGGCGCCTCGCCGTTTCGACGCGGATCAATTCGATGGCCCGGGCCGGGGTCTGGCCGGTGTCGGCGCGGTAGTGGCGCACGAAGCTGCGCTCGCTCATGCCCGCCTGCAGGGCCAGGGTGGGGATGCCGAGATCCTTGGTGAGGTTTTCGCTGATCCAAGCGTGAAGTTCGTCGAACCGGTTGCCTTCTTTCTGCAGGGACAGGGTCACGCTGAATTGCGACTGGCCACCGGGCCGCTTGAGAAACACCACCAATTGCCGGGCGACTTCCAGGGCCATGTTGCGGCCAAGGTCGGCTTCGACCATTGCCAGCGCCAGGTCGATCCCGGCGGTCACCCCGGCCGAGGTCCAGACCGGACCGTCGTTGATGAAGATCGGATTGGGTTCGACCTGCAACTTCGGGTGTTGCTGCGCCAGCTGTTCGCAACGGGTCCAGTGGGTGACCACGCGCCGGCCATCGAGCCAACCGCTGGCCGCCAGCAGAAACGCCCCGGTGCACACCGAGGCAACCCGCCGGCACTGCAACCCATGCTCGCGCACCCAGTTCACCAGTGGCTGGTCGTCCGCCGCCGTGTAAACGCCCCAACCGCCGGCGATGATCAAGGTGTCGCTGCCCTGCTCAGGCAAGGGCTCGGCCAATAGCGCCAAGCCCGCCGACGACATCACCGCCCCGCCACCGCTGGCAATCACCGATGGCGCATAAGGCGTGGGCACGCCTTGCTGGCGGGCGATGTCATTGGCCGACGCGAATACCTGCAACGGCCCGGTGACATCGAGCAGTTGCACATTGGCGAACGCGAGCAGGTGAATGGTTTTCGGCATTTGGCGTAATTCGTGGGTTAATTGGCGCGTACGCCAAATCCTAAGCACCTACAGTGAAGTCGTCCACCACTTCAGGAGAAAAAACATCATGACCTTGCAGATCGGTTTTCTGTTGTTTCCACAGGTGCAGCAACTCGACCTCACCGGCCCTTATGACGTACTGGCCTCGTTGCCGGATGTGAAGGTGCATCTGATCTGGAAGGACCTGATGCCCATTACCGCCAGCACCGGCCTGCTGCTCAAACCGACCACGACCTTCGATGATTGCCCGCAGCTGGATGTGATCTGCGTGCCCGGTGGCAGCGGGGTCGGGCCGCTGATGGAAGATGACGAAACCCTGACGTTCCTCAAGACCCAGGCCGCGACGGCGCGTTATGTCACCTCAGTGTGTACCGGGGCGCTGGTGCTCGGCGCGGCAGGCCTGCTCAAGGGCAAACGCGCCACCACCCACTGGGCCTATCACGAGTTGCTGGCGCCTCTGGGGGCGACTCCCGTGAAGGACCGGGTGGTGCGCGACGGCAATCTGCTCACGGGGGGCGGGATCACTGCGGGCATCGATTTTGCCCTGACGCTGGCCGCCGAGCTGTTCGATCAGGACACCGCCGAGCTGGTGCAATTGCAACTGGAATACGCGCCGGCACCACCGTTCCAGGCCGGCAGCCCGGAAACCGCACCGGCCAGCGTGCTGGAGGAAGCTCGCCAACGCGCTGCGGGGTCGCTGAAACTGCGCGCGCAAATCACCGATCGTGCTGCGGCGAAACTCGAACACTAATTCTCATTAATGTAGGAGCGAGCCTGCTCGCGATGGTCGTTAACGATAACGCGTACTGACCGGTTAAGCGCTGTGCTCTTGAGTCCATCGCGAGCAGGCTCGCTCCCACAGGATTTCTCCTCGCGCCAGTAATTTTCATACGCCCATAAAAAAACCCGCCGAAGCGGGTTTTTCCAAGACCATTACGACTCCCTGTCGTCAGCATTCCGTGCAAATGGCCGATCATCCATGATCCTGAGCACTCCCTGTGCGTCAGTGGATGGGGCCAGAATACGCATCGGATCCAATCTGCAATAGACGACATAGCTAGCATCGCGTGTAAGACATTCGCTATAGCAGCTCTTCCGAAAACCCTTAGGGGCTTTAAACATTAAGCCTGGAGGCCGCGAATTGCGCGACCTGCAGCTGACCTTGCGCCGCCGTGCTTTCGCCATCCTCGAGAAACCAGGCTGCCGACAAACCGGCAAAAGCCAACACCCATTGCAGCAATCGGCGCCGCTCCAACCCGCCCGCCTCGGCCACGACTTCGATCTGTCGCTGGAATCGTTGCGGGTCCGTTGCGGTTGGCAAGTCGGGATTGCAGATCAGGTTGGCGTAATCGAAGCCACGCTCGCCGATCACCCGTTTGGGATCGATGGCCAGCCAGCCACGCGGACCGAAATCCAGGACATTGTCGTGATGCATGTCGCCATGCAACACCACCACGTCCTGCGGCTCGGCCAACAAGGCTTCGGCAGTCGTCAGGCTCAGGGAATAAAGACCGCCCTGCTGCTCAGCCGCCAGTCGCAGCGAGGCAAACCAGGGCGCCAGGGGAACCAGCGGCGGTGGCGGCGTCGGTCGCGGTGCATGCAAGTGCGCCAGCGCCGTACATAGAATACGACTGGCCTCGTCGTCCTGCCCGTTGAGCGCCATGCGCATCAGCGACCGCTGTCCCATGGCACGCTCGAGCAACAAAGCGTCGCCATGGTGCTCGTAAACCCGGGCAGCGCCGTGGCCGTTCCACCAGTTCATCAACAGATTGCCGAATTTTTCCTCGTCGTCGAAGGCAATCTTCAACATGGCCGGCACATCACCCCGGCGTACCGGCAGCAGGCGGCTGCCGGGCGTGAGGATGGGGGCACCTTCGGGCTTCAGTTCCCACCGTTGCAGCCACGGGTCGAATGTACTGTCGTCAGTCACTCTCACGCTCGCGGGCCTTGGCGCTTTCGACGAGAAAGTGTTCAAGCCTGCCCAGTTGCTCTTCCCAGCCACGGCTGTCCATGTAATACGCCTCCTTCTGGCGTATGTCTGGAATGTGCGCGAAACCCGACTCGGACACCTTGAGCAGCGTGCCATCCTCGTAGTCCGCCAGCTCGAATTTGACCAGCGTGGTCGGTTCCTGGGAGTAGTCGATCTTCGGGTTCACTGCGTAGGGGTGCCAGCGAAACGAAAACAACTGCTGGGGTTCGACCCGCTCGACCAGCACATTCCACAACACATGTTCATAACCGGGATACGTGACCTGCCCCTGCGTCCACTCGCCGGCAATGAAACGCCGGCCTTCGAGCGCAACGCCAAACCATTGACCGAACGCCTCTGCATCGACCAATGCACGCCAGACATGGGAGCGCGGCGACTTGAGCATTATTTTGCGTTCAAAACTATTGGGTACTGGTTTCATACGTCACCTCCTGTACTGAACAACAGTAGGCCTGTAAGACCACATGTCCAGTGCGAAAGTTGTATGAATCGGGTGTCAGTTGTCGCAAGGGCGCTCTTTGCAGGGCCATTCGCTTCGCTACACTGCACCTCAATTGCCCTTTCACAGCGAGTTTCTTCCATGCATTCACGCTTTCTCTTGGCTCTGGCACCTTTTTTGTTCGCCCCCATGGCCCATGCCGTTGACTGCGGCAACGCCACCGACCAGGCCACGATGAACCAATGTGCGTCGCAGCAACACGCGGCGGCGGACAAGGAGTTGAATGTGCTGTACCAGCAGATCACTTCGCGGCTCAAGGGCAATCCTGACAGCAAGAAACTGCTGGTGGGCGCGCAGCGTTCGTGGATTGCGTTCCGTGATGCCGAGTGCAAGTTTTCGGCGTCGGGCGTGGAAGGCGGGAGTGTTTATCCGCTGATCTACAGCAATTGCGTGACGGAACTGACCAAGGCGCGGGTGCAGACGTTCAAGACTTACTTGAAGTGCCAGGAGGGGGATTTGGGGTGTCCGGTGCCGGGGGTTTGAGTCTCTAGCGTCTGTCAGGGCCTCTTCGCGAGCAGGCTCGCTCCCACAGTTGACCGAGTTCTTT